>CAXUEN010000031.1:5609-13453 GCA_964249945.1 uncultured Caulobacteraceae bacterium
CGCGCCGGCGTTCTGCTGGCGGGCCCGACCCCGCGGCGCGTCGATCACCGTCACGCCGGGATGCGAGCGGGCCAGGTCCACCGATCCATCGATCGAGCCGCCGTCCGCCACCACCACGCGCCCGAGCCCCTGCGCGCGGAGCGCGTCCAGGAGCGCGGGCAGGCGCGCCGCCTCGTTCAGCACCGGGATGACCACCGCGACGCTCGCCGGATCGAGGGGCGCCGCCGCCCGTTGCCCTTCCATGTCGTCTCCCTCCTCATCCTGGTTCAAGCCCATCCCGTCCTGGCTCGGCGGCGGGGCGATCGTCGGCGTCTACGCCGGGCTTCTGTGGGCCGAGCACCGCCGACCGCTGCGGCCCGAGACCCAGCCGAAGGTTTCGCGCGACCTGCGCAACCTCGCCCTGGCGCTGATCAACGGGGTGGTGCTGAGCGCGATCCAGACGCCCGTCGTCGGTCCGCTCACGCGGGTGGTGGAGCGGCGACGCTGGGGCCTGCTGCAGCGCCTGCGCCTGCCGGTCTGGCTGGAGGTTCCGCTGGCCGTGGCCCTGATGGACTACACGCTCTATCTCTGGCACGTCTGGACGCACAAAGGCCCGCTCTGGCGCTTCCACCAAGTCCATCACGTAGACCTTGACATGGACACCACCACCGCGATGCGCTTCCACTTCGGCGAGATGGCGGCCTCGGTCCCCTACCGGGCGCTGCAGGTGCTGCTGATCGGGGTAGGTCCGCGCGCCTTCGCCGTCTGGCAGGGCTTCCTGCTGGCCTGCATCAGCTTCCACCATTCCAACCTGCGGCTGCCGGTCTGGCTGGAGCGGGCGATCGCGCCGGTCCTGGTCACGCCGCGCAACCACGGCGTCCACCATGCGGCCTCGAAGGAGAAAACCGACGCCAACTGGTCGAGCGGGCTGGCGGTCTGGGACCGGTTGCACGGCACGCTGCGGCTCGATACCGCCGAGGAGGAGAGCGAGATCGGCGTGGCCGCCTACCGCGACCCGGAAGAGCTGAAGCTGAAGGACTTGCTCGCCATGCCATTCAAGGCCCAGCGATCCTCCTGGCGCCCCGAGAAAGTCAGCAGCAACCGCCCGTGACGGGGGCGCCGGCGCCCACCTGGCTGAAGGGCAGGGCGGTCCCGCAGCCCTCGAAGACGCCGAAGTGGCGGCTGAAGTCGCCGATGAAGTCGAAGTGGGGCGAAAACCGCGTCTCCTTCAGCATGCGCCAGGTAGTGCCGCAGACCGGGAACACGCGCCCCACCTCGATCCGGTGGTGCTTGTCGAGTTCGAAGGCGGCCTCCGCCCCCTCGATCCCGCCGCGGTAGCGCACCGCCTGGCCGTAGTCCTCGCAGGCCGGCTCCAGCCCCGCCAGCTTCCACAGCCGGTAGGTGGCGGAAAAGAAGCGGATCGGGGCCACCGCCGCCGCGATCACGGGGTCCGATACCGCCAGCGCCCGGTCGGACACCAGCCGCGGGTCGCCGAACCCCGCCGCCTTGGACAGCGCCAGGAAGTCGTTCCAGTAGAGCGCCCCCGCCAGACACTCGCCCCGCACCACCGGGTCGGCCATCAGGCCGGGCGGCGGGCGCCGGTCGGCGTAGACGTCGGAGAAGTACATCTCGCCGCCGGGCTTCAACAGCCGGTGCGCGGCGGCGAACACCGCCGCCTTGTCCTCCACCAGGTTGACCACGCAGTTGGAGACGATGACGTCGAAGCTCCCGGGCTCCAGCGGCAGGGCGTCCAGCCGGGCGATGTCGCCCTCCAGGAAGGCGACGTTGGCGCGCGCGTAGCCGAAGCGCGCCCGGTGCCAATCGAGGTGGCGCGTGGCCACCGCCAGCTGCTCGGGCGTGGCGTCCACGCCGGTGACCGAGCCCGCCTCGCCCACCATCTGCGCCAGCACATAGGCGTCGCGCCCGGAGCCGGAGCCGAGGTCCAGCACGTGCGCGCCCCGCAGCGCCAGGGGCGCGATCAGCCCGCAGCCGTAGTAGCGCGCCAGCACCTCGTCATGGACGTTGGCCAGCGCGCGCTTCAGCGCCGGCGAGGGCGGCTCCGCAGTGCTGCAGGCGTCTGTGCGCAGGTCCGCCGTGCCGCCCAGCACGTGGCCATAGTAGCGCCGCACCGGCGCCAGCCCGGCGGGGATGATCTCGCTCGTGTCGTCCATGGGCCTGGGCTCCTGATGATCTTCCACCGGCACGATCGCCGGGACCGGTCGTCGGTCCGGCGAGGTTTTGGCTCTGGCGGGTAATGCCGGGACGCTAGCCCGAAACCGGCGTTGGCGCTCGCCTTATCCATCGCGCGCCATTTGGGTCAGGGCGTCCAACTGGTGAACTGCAGGCTCGCATAGAAGGCGGAGTCGTTGACTTGCGCGCCGTGCTGCAGACCGGGACCGGCCGAAGCCATGACCGCCCGGCCCATCAGGCCATAGTCGTGCTGGCTGCGGCCGGGATCAATGTCGTACCCGCCGCCGCCGAACACGGACCATTTGGCAAAATCCTTCTCCAACCACACCGGCGGGAAGAAAGACGCGTGGCCCGTATCCAGCCGGCGCGGTGCAGTGGACACGCTCAGCGCCGGGAATGCCGCCACGTCTAAAAGCCAGCTTGCCTCCCGCGGGTGCAGGAAGCGGTACTTGACGCTCAGCTGCACGTCGCCGTCCCAGCGCGAAGGCTGCCGGTCTGGTCGAAGGCGAGCGGCAGGAGGGTGCTGAGCTGCAGGTTCTCCGCCGCGCCGTAGTTGAGCTCGGCGCGCGTGACGCCTGCGGTCTCTCCAGGCATGCAGCCTTCTGCGGCGAGACGCAGCGTCAGCGCCCGTCCGATGTCCTGTCCGCGGCCGGCGACGATGGCGACCTTGTCCTGCAAACCCTGCGCTTCACTCCCCTTCTATGACTTTCAACGAGAAGTCGTCCGAAGCCTCGCCTGACTCTGATCCGATCAGATCCAGGAGCGTGTGCTTGAACGTCAGCAGTGTCTTGGAGGCGTGATCCAAGTCGGCATCGGCAACCTTCGCGCGTATGTCGCCTTCGATCTGATCCACGTTCATGCGGATGGTGTTCACCATCTTCTGACCGCTTTTGGTGAGATAGATCCGGCGCGCCCGCGCATCCTCCGCATCGAGGCGGCGCTGCACCAGGCCTGCGGTCTCCATCCGGTCGATCAGGCTGCCGACCGCCACCTTGGTGAGGTCGAGGTCGGACGCGAGTGCTATCTGGGTCATGCCGTCGCGCCGGGACAGAAACGAGAGCACCCACCATTGCGAACGGTGATGCCCAGCGGCTTGAGCGCCCAGTCGACCACGATCCTGCGCAGGCGCGAGACATCGTGAACCAGGAAGCATTGGAGCTTTCGGCCGGCGAGCCTGTCGCCGCTCATATACCCTCCATTGCGGAGCGCATCCGCCGTGGCTTGCGGCTTGGTGAGCCGCCCCACGCCTCCGTCAAAGGTCGCTTTCAAAAGGACCCACGGTCAGAGAGCTCCTCCACAGTCTAAAGCGACGCCTGTACCCTGGATCGGGGTCGGTAAACCGATGTACTGGCGGCGTAGAAGTGCGATTTGACCGCCCTCCGCAGCCCGGTAAGTTCATTTATCGCGGTGGGCTCAGACACACGATTGTGGCCGCCCAAGCGGCTGGGGAAGCGACGATGAGTGGAAAGTGGTTCGACGAACTTCAGGTCGGGCAGACCTTCGATCACGCCATCCGCCGGACGGTGACCGAAACAGACAACGTGCTGTTCACGGCCCTGACCCACAATCCCGCGCTGCTCCACCTCGATGAGGAGTACTGCCGCACGCAGACGGAGTTCGGCCGCCGCATCGTCAACAGCTGCTTCACCCTAGGGCTCATGGTGGGTATTTCCGTCGGCGACACGACGCTCGGAACGGCGGTCGCCAACCTCGGCTGGGACGAGGTGCGCTTTCCCAAGCCGCTCTTCCATGGAGACACGGTGCGCGTGGAGACCGAAGTGGTCGACCTGCGCGAGAGCCGGTCGCGGCCCGACCAGGGCATCGTCACCTTTGAACACCGCGCCTACAACCAGCACGACGAACTCGTCGCGCGATGCAAGCGGTCTGGCCTGCAGCGCCGTCGGCCGAGCGGCGAATGAACCTCCGGTCCTGGCTGTTCATCCCCGGAGACAGCGAGAAGAAACTCGGCAAGGCGGACGCCAGCGGGGCGGACGTCCTGATCCTGGACCTGGAGGACTCGGTGGCGGCTCCGGCCAAGGCCGCGGCCCGGACCCTGGTCCGCAGCTTCCTGGAGGCGCGTCCCGGTCCGCGGCCGTCACAGCTCTGGGTGCGGATCAATTCCCTGGACAGTGGCTTGGCGCTGGACGACCTGGTCGCCGTGGCGCCCGGGCGGCCCGACGGCGTCATGATCCCGAAGGCGGAAGGGCCCGCTGACGTAGAGCGGCTGTCGCACTATCTCGACGCGCTGGAGGCCCAGCATGGCGTCGAAGCCGGCGCGATCCGCATCCTGCCGGTGGCGACTGAAACGGCGGCGGCGCCGTTCCAGCTCGGCGACTATGCAAAGGCGAACCTTCGTCGGCTGGCCGGCCTCACCTGGGGCGCGGAGGACCTGGCCACAGCACTCGGCGCCAGCACCAATCTCGACGAGACCGGACGTTGGGCCCTCACCTTCCGCATGGTGCGCTCGCTGACCTTGCTGGGCGCCCGCGCCGCCGGGGTCCAGGCCATCGAGACGCTCTATGTCGACTTCCGCGACGAGGAAGGCCTGCGGACGTCGTGCCAGGCCGCACGGGCGGAGGGGTTTACGGGGCGGATCGCGATACACCCGGCTCAGGTCCAGGTGATCAACGCGGCCTTTCGCCCTTCCGCCGATGAGTTGGACTTCGCATGCCGAGTGGTCGCCGCCTTCGACGCGGACCCGGCCGCAGGCACGGTGAGCCTGGACGGGCGCATGCTCGACATCCCCCACCTCAAGCAGGCCAGGCAGGTCCTTGCAGCGGGCGAGCCGACCGCCTGATGCTGACCGTCGGCCTGGACGACTTCTTCCCAGCTAACTCAAACAACACCTTCCTAAACACTCAGACGAAAAGCTATGCCGTGTTCGCGGACCCGGATTTCGACGTCACGAGCAAGCTCACGATTAAGGGTGGCATCTGACGTGATGGTGCGGACGACCTCCACCTAACCAGGCTTGCTGGGGTGGCGTCGAGGGACGTCACGTCTAGGGAGTCTTGCCCACGGAGCCGACGCTTGACGCCTTGCACCGCCGGTTCGTTCCCATGGAGCGTGAGCCACTGTTCGAGCTTTGGGAGAGCCGCCATGTCCGCAGCTCGATCGCCCAAGCGTCTGAACAAAACCCGACCGCTGCACCTGTGGGCTTCTTTAAAGGCGCGGGACTTCAGACGTTGCTCGATGCGATGAAGAATGTCTCGGTCATTTAGGAGCGGTCGAACGGCAAGATAAAGGTCCCCGATATATTCCGCGTCGAGGCTGAAATATTTTGCCGCGGCGGCGTGGCGGTCCTCCGTCGCGCCTAGACTGCAGCGCCGTTGCATCCAATTATGCCAAGTACTTACGCGTCGAGCTATCGAGCTGGTCTAAATCCACCGTCAAGCCAGCGTCTGGGTAACCGATGATGACTCCCTTAGGGCGCCTTCCGGTAGCGTTGCATTCGCGGGGATTGAGTGCTGATAGACGGCCTTGTTGTGCGATATCCTGGCAGTGCGGCCGCTATGAGGCAGCTGCGGCAAGAGGCTCTCGCAGCCCTCCTTCAGCGGCATCGCAAGCTCGCAGATTCGCACATGCCCCTTCTGCCCACAGACGCCTTCGTCGACCTTGAGCGGATCTTCCACGAACTCCGCAGCGACGCGAAGGCCGGTGATGATGCAGAGTTACGGGTTGCGCTGCTCCGCCGCGAGGCGTTCGGGTGGGATCAGCTCCTGACGGAACACCGGGTCGTGCTCCTCGCTAAGCGGGCGCCGGTAAGACGGAGGAGATCCGCGCCGCATTAGGTCGGGTTTCGGCGCAAAGTGCTTTGAAGGCATGAGCAAGGCGGCCGATCTACACGAGCCTCGTCTGGACAGGTGGTGCCGCTAGGTCTTGACCAGCCTCTCCACGGCGGCGCTGCTCGGTCTCTGCGCTGAAGCGGACGTCCGGGTCCCGGTCCAGGGCGCACGCGAGGAGGGTGTCGCTGTCGAGATCGCGCCAGGCCTTGCCGCGCTGAACCCCCGCAGGCACGCGCGGCAGGAGCCCCGGCTCCCGGCTCCAGGCCAGGAGCTGGGCGAGGGGCACCTCGTTCAGCATGTCGCGCAGGTGGTGGGCGGTGACGTAGGCGTCCGGCAGGGCGCGATGCGCCGGCAGGCCGGTCTGATGGTCCAGGCCCTCAGGCCGGCGCAGGTAGCGGAGCATCTGGTTGGAGAAGCGCGGCAGGTGAGGCCACAACCTGAGCGCACACTTCCAGGTGCAGACCCACTCCGCCCCGCCTGTGAACTGCCGCCGGCAGTAGCGCTGCTCGAACGTGGCGCGGTGCGCGGCAAAGGCGGCCACGCCGCCCGCCGGCCGCAGCACCTCCGGCGCGACGGTCTTCCAGTATGGCGCATCGGCGACGTCGGCGTCCAGGATGTGGTGGATCGCCATGGTGTCCGGCGTGATGGGTCGGCCCGGGTTGACGAAGAGGGCGCCGCGCTGGCCGTCCACACGCCAGGCGCCGTCGGCTCCCTCCACGACGTCTTGCCAGCCGATCTCGCACACGTCGTAAGGACCGAGTCCTGCCGTCTCAAGGTCGATGACGCGCACACGGCTCAGCACCTGCTCCGTCGATCCTTCAAGGCATGAGCCAACACCACTGAGGCACGGTCGGCTCTCCAATCTTCAGCGATAGCATCTCCTGTGTCGAGCGCGCAGTCATGTTCGCTCGTCGCCGCAGGTGATGTGCGTGCTGTGGTCCAGGCTGCGGACGCAAGCCCTCGGGAGAGACCGCCTCGCCTTTGCTTTGGCATGAGCCGCTCAGCCCAGCGGCTGAACACCATCCCGCAGGGCATCGCCACCCCCGACAACGGGAGGCGTCATCGGGCGCTGATGGTGGGCTGCTCAAGTAGCAGGAGACAAGCCCCTCGGGAGGGTGGCTTCTACAGCGCTGGGCGGCCGCCACTCTAAAGTGGGAGGCTTGCCCAGCTTCACGACCTGGAATGTAAAAGGATTTTAGGCCTACTTCAAGCTCACAGCCGAGACGTGAACCGCCCCGGGTCTGCCGGAGGCCCCAACTCCTGAGAGGACGGGGCTATGACGAGCAAGACGACGAACAAGTTTTCACCGGAGGTCCGCGCACGGGCGGTGCGGATGGTGCTGGACCACGAGGGGGATCATCCCTCGCGCTGGGCGGCCGTGGTGTCGATCGCGACGAAGATTGGCTGTACGGCGCAGACGCTTTGCGAGTGGGTCAAGAAGGCCGAGGTGGACGCCGGCAAGCGGGCTGGGGTTCCGACGGAGACGGCGGAGAAACTGAAGGCGCTGGAGCGGGAGAACCGCGAACTTCGCCAGGCCAACGAGATCCTGCGCAAGGCGTCGGCCTATTTTGCTCAGGCGGAGCTCGACCGCCCGTTCAAGAGATGATCGCGTTCGCGCTTCGCGTGGCCCTTCGGGTCGTCGACGATCACCGCCAGGCCTACGGGGTCGAGCCGATCTGCAAGGTGCTGCCGATCGCCCCGTCGACCTATCGCGAGCACGTGGCGCAGCGGCGCGATTGCGCCAAGCTGTCGGCGCGAGCCCAGCGCGATCTGAAGCTGAGGCCCGAGATCGCCCGCATCTTCGCGGACAACTTCGCCGTTTACGGGGCGCGTAAGGTCTGGCGGCAGCTGCGGCGCGACGGGTTCGTGGCGGCACACGCTGCACTGTGG
>CAXUEN010000032.1:0-825 GCA_964249945.1 uncultured Caulobacteraceae bacterium
ATCATAGGGGCCGGCAGCGTCGTCACCGCAGATGTGGAGCCCGGCTGCGTGATGACCGGTTCGCCCGCCCGCCTGCACCGCCGCCTGCGCCCCTTGGCTGTGGACTAGGCGCGCGATGTCGCGCCAGATCGGCCGCGCCATCGTCTGGTCGGCGCTGGGGAGCTGGGGAGCCCAGGCCCTTTCGACCGGGGTGTTCCTGGTCCTGAGCCGGATGCTGGGGCCCGGTCCCTACGGCCTGCTGGCGGTGATCTCCATCTTCCTGACCGTGAGCCAGTCGCTGCTGTTGGACGGCTTCGCCCAGCTGATCCTGCGGGTCCGCACCCTCTCCGACGACCTGCTCGACCTGATCTTCTGGCGCCAGCTGGGGCTGGGTGTGGTCTTCGCGCTGGGCCTGCTGCTGGCTGCGGGGCCGCTGGCGCGCCACTACCAGTCGCCGGCCCTCGCGCCGCTCACCGCAGGCGCGGCGGTCATCCCGCTGCTGCAGGCTCTGGGCTCGGTCCAGTACGAGCTGATCCGGCGCGACCTGCGCTTCGCCCGGATTGCGGCGCGGAGCTTCGGGGGGGCGCTGCTGGGCGGCGCCGCCGGCCTTGGGCTGGCGCTCCTGGGTTGGGGGCCGTGGGCGCTGCTGGCAATGCAGGTGGTGCAGGCGGGGATACAGGCCGCCGTGCTCTGGGCCGCGACCCCCTGGCGCCCGCGCCTTCGCGCGCCGCGCAGCTGGGAGGGGCGCCGCGCCAGCCTCGATTTCGGCGCCAGCGCCCTGTTCGGCTGCGCCCTCAACCTGATCGACACCCTTGCAACCTACTTCTTCGTCGGGGTCAGGCACGT
>CAXUEN010000032.1:894-13334 GCA_964249945.1 uncultured Caulobacteraceae bacterium
GCTGTTCTTCGGCGTGCTGACCCTGGCCTACTACAATTTCGGCGTGCGCCTGTCGGAGGTTGTCCTGCTGGTCTGCCTGCTGCCGGTCCGCCAGGTCGCTGCCCCCATCTTCTCGGCCCGGGCCAAGGACCCTGAGGCCCTGGCCTCGGCCCTGCTCTTCCTGTTCCGTACGGTGCTGGTGCTGACTGCGCCCGCGCTCGCCGGCCTGTACCAGGTGGCGCCGGAGGCCGTGCCGCTGCTGTTCGGGCCACGCTGGGCCGCCGCCACCCCTTACCTGCGCGCGGTACTGGTCCTGTTCGCCGCGGTTCCGGTGAACTTCATCGTCGGCGACCTGATCACGGTGACCGGGGACCTGGCGGTGCGCCGGCTGGTGCACGGGCTCAGCATCGCCTCGGGGCTGGGGATCGTGCTGGTGGCCGCCAGGGCCGGGCCGCTCGCGGCGGCGTGGCTGTTCTCGGCGCGGGGACTGGCCATGGCGCCGGTCCTGCTGGCCGCCGCGGCCCGGATCGCGGATACGCCGCGCGGCGCCTTCGCCCGCATCGTGGCGCCCATAGCCGCGGCTTGCGCGGTGATGATGGCCTGCGCGGCCGGGATGGATGTCCTGCTGGAGAACCGGCCCACGCCGCTGCGGCTGGAAGGCCAGGTCGCGGTCGCCGCCCTCGTCTACGGCCTGTTCGTCATGGTCGTACTGCGCCGCGATCTGGCCGGGACCTGGCGTCTGCTCAGCGAGCGGCCGTACGCCACTCCGGCGCAGGCGTGAGGCCAGGGCTGGGCGCCTCCACGCCGTCCCCGCCGTCCGGCCGGTCTTGCGCCGTCAGGGGCCCGACGACGGCCGGGCCGAGGCGACGGGCGATGGCGGGGCGGAGGACCGGGGGCCGGCTCCCCGGCTCGAACCGGCGCAGAGCGAAACCGACGATCATCCAGAGCACGGGCTGGTTGATGTTGGCGCCCGAGATGGCGTTGGTGAACAGGGCGCTGAGCACCAGGGCCGCCAGGGCGATCTGGAAGGCGGCGCTGGGCTGCTGCGGCGTCGGACGGCGCCGGGTGAGCAGGCAGGTCGGAACGAGGGCGCCGCCCAGGGCGGCGGCGAACACGGCGACGCCGAACAGGCCCAGGCCCGCGCCCACCGTCAGCCAGGCGTTGCTCGCCACATGGCCGCCGAGGCCGATCCCCAGCCCCAGGGTCTGCACCATCAGCTCGATCGCCAGCCTGTCCGCAGCGCCCCGCTCCTCAAAGGAGGAGGTGCGATTCTTGTTGATCAGCGTCTGGTAGAGGATGTCGCGGGTATGGGGCTGCAGCGCTAGCACTGCGGCCAGGACCATCGCGCCGGCCACGGCCGCCACCACCACGGCGCCGTCCAGCGTCAGGCGCGCGGCCTCCGCCTCGTCCGGGCAGCGGCCTGCCAGGACCAGGCGCAGCGCGAAGCCCGCCACCAGCAGCAGCAGGATCAGCGGCAGCACGGCGAAGGCCGTGGTGGAGGTGGACAGCACCAGGGCCAGGGCGCCGACCAGCACCGCCGGCCACCTGAGCGCCGCTCCGCGTCCGAAGGCGGGGAGGGCGGCCAGAAAGCCCACCGCCGGCCCCAGCTGGTTGCCGAGCGCGGATGGCTCGGAAAACGGGCCCGAGACGCGCCGCACGCCGCCGATCATCTGGTCGTAGGCCAGGGTGCGCGCCCCCGAATGAAAGAAGGCGGTGGGGAAGGCCAGGCCGGAGAAGGAGGCCCATTGCCAAAGCGCCACCCCGCTCCCGGCTAGCACGAAGCCGATCAGCACCCGCTCCAGCAAGGCCTCGGCCCGGGCCTGACGCCGGCCCTCGAAGGCCGCAGAGATCATCAGGGCGGCCGCCACGCCGAGCACCAGATAGATGAATTGATTGAAGTGCGCGGGCACCACCGCGACCGTCTGGGCCAGGTCCTGCTTGAAGAAGGCGGTGTTCGGCATGGTCCTGAACCGGTCGTTGAAGACGGTGCCCGCCAGGGCGATGGCGAACAGATCGTAGACGAGCAGCACCAGCAGCAGCCCGGCCGGCAGGCTGAGACACCTGCGGGCGAGGCGGCCGGGATCGGGATGGACGTCGCGCGCCAACAGGGCGAGCAGGCCCAGCCACGGCGCCGATACCGGCATGGGCCCCGCGATCACGGCTGTGTCGGCCAAACACAGGCTGGCGCCGAGCAGGTAGCTTCCGTAACGGCTGGGCGACAGCAGGCCGAGGGCGACCAGGACAAGGACGGGACCGGTGGAGACGGTGAACATCGGCGGGACTTCAGACGAGGCCGACGTTCAAGGACCGGAGCGAGGGCTTCAGCCCAGGCGCCGGGGCGATGAGGCGAAGTGGACGCGCCGGTGAACTGGCCTTTGCGGTCCTGCGCATGCTATCGAGTTCAAGACGCGCGCACGCCTCGTCATCCCATCCGACCCTGGCCGAACGATCAGTGCAGGTGAGCCATGCAAAGAGGCCCCTCGCCCTCATTCGACGACTATGCACGCTACGTCGAGCTGGGTCAAAGACACCGCCCCTGCGAGCTGGCCGTGGTCACCGTGGTGCTCGACGCGGCGCCTACTCTGCCCAGAACCCTGCGAAGCCTGAGGCGCCAGGGGATCGCCCTGCGCCACGTCGTGGTCGACGGCGGCTCCACCGACGGATCGCTGGAGATCGTCAGGGCGTCCCTCGGCCCGGGCGACCTCCTGATCAGCGAGCCCGACCAGGGCATCAGCGACGCCATGAACAAGGGGCTGGCTGCGGCCAACAGCGCCTATGTGGCCATCCTCCACAGCGACGACTGGGTCTCGGACGGGCAGCTGGCGCTGGCGGTTTCGGCGATCCGGGCGGGGGGCGCGCCCTTCGTCTTCGGGGACGTGCAGTTCTACCGCGGCGACGCCCCGCTCTATCGCGAGCGGGGACAGGCCGGCTATGTGGCCGAACTGGGCGCGCGGATGTCCTGCGTCCCCCATCCCTCCATGCTGGTGTCGCGCGCGGCCTTCGAGGTGGTCGGCCTCTACCGGACCGACCTCAGGCTGGCGATGGACTACGAATGGCTGCTGCGGGCGTCCCGCGCCGGGCTGGTGGGCGCCTATGTCGAGGGCCTGCTGGCGCACATGACCCATGACGGGGTGTCCAACAGGCGCTTTGGCCGCACCCTTGCGGAGGTGGCGGGCATCGCCATCGCCTATGGGCGCCCCTGGCCGCTCGCGCGCGCCGAACAGCTGTTCCGGACGGGCAAGACCGCCCTGGCGCGCCGCATAGAGGCGCTGGATCCGCACCTGCACCTGCGCCTGAAGCGGATGGTCAACCCGAAGATCCTGCGGGGCGCCTCCGGGTGAACGTCCTGGTGGTGAACGACTTCGTCGAGTTCCCGGGCGGGGGCACGGCGGTGGCGCGGTTCTGCGCCGAAGGCCTGGCGGAGGCGGGACACCGCGTGGACTTCCTGGCCGGGACGGGGCGGCCGCCCGCAACCTCCGCCTATCCCGTCCACACCCTGGGCCTCGAGGACATTCGCGGGGTGGCTCCACACCGGCTGCTGGGCGGCGTCTTCAGCCTGAAGGCCCTGAGACGCCTGCGCCGGGCGCTCAGCCGCTTTCCCGCGGCCTCGACCAAGGTGATCCTGCACCAGTGGACGCGCGTGCTGTCGCCTGCGGTGTTCGCGGCGCTTCGGGACTACGAGGTCTTCGTCTATGCGCACGACTACTTTCTGACCTGCCCGAACGGGGCCCTCTACGACTTCCGCCAAAGGCGGCCCGGTGGGCAGCGGCCGCGCGGCCGCGGGTGCGCCCTGCGCGACTGCGACCGGCAGCCGCGCGCCCACAAGGCGGTGCGGCTGGTGCGCGCAGCGCTGCAGGCGCGGCTGCTGCGGCGGACCGGACGGCTGAACGTGATCCACGTCAGCGCCGGCCAGGCGGCGCGCTACGGGGGCCTGTTTCCCTCCCACGCCACGGCCCACGTCCTGCCGGTGCTGCCCCTCGCACCCTCGGCCCGGACCCGGGCCGAAGCGGGCGGGCGCGTCGCGTCCCGGCGTGGAGTCGTCTTCGTCGGGCGGATGGTGGCGGAGAAGGGCGTGCTGGAGCTGGCGGAGGCGGCGCGGCGCACCGGCACGGCTTGCACTTTCCTGGGATCGGGCCCGCTGCAGGCGCAGGTCGCCGCGCGCTATCCGGAACACGACGTGCGCGGCTGGGTCGGACCGGCGGCCGTGAAGGCGGCGGTAAGGGCGGCCCGGGCCGTGGTGGCGCCCTCCCGCTGGCCGGAGACCGCCTGCCTCGCCGCCGCCGAACCCCTGGCGGAAGGGACGCCCGTCGCCCTGGCCGACGTGATCTGCTCCGCGCACGAACTCGCCGACGGGGGCGGCGCCGTGGCCTTCGACGCCTCCACGGGCGAAAGCCTGGACGCCATGCTGACGCGCATCGGCTCCGCGGAAGGCTGGGGTCCGTGCCTGCAGGCCGCCGAGCGACGGGCGGCGGTGGCGGACTATGCAGACGACCGCCGCCGCTACTTCCAACGGCTCGAGGCGATCCTGGGCGGCCGTTGAAAGGACGGCCGCCCAGGATCGCGCCGTTGGCATCAGCGTGGCGGCGCCGGCCCGGCCGGCGAGCCACCAGGCGCTGCAGAGCAGGACGCCTCGAGCGGCGGACGGCCGCGTTCGCAGGCGTCCCGAAGGCCGTGTCCGGTCGCAATTGAGGTCCAAGCGTCTTCACGAGCCCCGGTCTCGCGCAAGGTGTTCAAGTATGGGGTACGGCGGTGGGGCTTCTATAGAAGGCCGTCTTACAAAGGTGAATTCATCGTCTGGCGTTATTCCTCGATTCAGCGGTATTAATCGCTGCAAGAGGCGAGCCCGATTGAAGCGGGTCTGAGAAGCCCTGGGGGATGGTATGCGTGCGTCGACGTTCTCGCGGGTCACTGCGTCTTCCGTGGCCCTCGCCCTGGCGGGGCTCGCCGACACGGGGGGGGCTTTTGCGCAAGGCGCCGCCTCGCCGGCCCCGATCGGCTCGGGCAGGGCCGAAGCGAGATCGGCCGCGCAGCCGACCGGCTATACGGTCGACATGGTGGTGGTCACCGCGCAGAAGCGTAGCCAGAACCTGCAGGATGTTCCTATTGTCGCTACGGTCGTCGACAAGCAGCTGCTGCAAGACAGCGGCGTGCGCGACATCAAGGACCTCAGCAAGCTGACCCCGGGGCTGACGGTCACCTCCACCGCGTCGGAGGCCGACACCACCGCACGTATCCGCGGCGTCGGCACCGTCGGTAACAATCCGGGGCTGGAGTCCTCGGTCGGCGTCGTGATTGACGGCGTCTACCGGCCCAGGAACGGAGTCGGCTTCGGCGACCTCGGCGACGTGGACCAGATCGAGGTGCTCAAAGGTCCCCAGGGCACGCTGTTCGGCAAGTCCACCTCGGCCGGGGTCATCAACATTACGACCACCGCTCCGTCCCTCAAGTTGGGTGGCGGCGCGGAACTGACCGCCGGCAATTACAACGCCATCGGCGGCGCCGCGGAGGTCCACGGCCCGGTCCTGGGCGACACGGTGGCGGCCAGCCTCTATTTCGCCGACCGGCATCGCGACGGCTTCTATTCGGTTCATACGGGCCAAGGGCCCCGCACCGACGACGCGGACGACAACCAGGACTTCTACACCCTGCGCCCGCAGCTGCTGATCCGGCCGGCCTCGAACCTGACGTTACGCATCATCGGCGACTACACCCACCGCGACGAGAACTGCTGCGCGGCGGTGGTGCGGGAGGAGAGCCAGCCGCTTGACCCTGGTCACGGCGTGGCCAACGCCCAGAGCATCGTGGCGGGGCTCGCCAACGGCGGCGGCGGGGAGGCCCAGACGCCCAACCCCTACAGCCGCCAGGCCTCCGCTAACGACTCCAGCCTGCAGAACATCATGGACGAGGGGCTGTCCGGCCAGGTCGACTACAAGCTGCCCAGCCTGAACGCTTCGATCACTTCCATCACCGCCTTCCGCAACTGGAAGCTCGACTTCGGCAACGACGTCGACTTCAGCAACGCGGACCTGCTGGTGCTGCCGCAGGGCGACGAGAACAGCGACCAGTTCCAGGACTTCAGCCAGGAGCTGCGCTTCGCCGGCGTCTACGGCAAGCTCGACTACCTGGTCGGCGGCTTCTACGCCAACGAGTACCTGCGCGACAACTTCGAGCTGCTGTTCGGAAACCAGTTCGACACCTACCTGGATGAGCTGTTCAGCACCATCGGGCTCGGCACCGCCATTCCCGGCTTCAAGCAGCTGCTGTTCGGCCCCAACGCCACCATACCGGCGGGCACCGGCGGCATGGACCGCTACCGCCAGCGCGACGACACCTACGCCCTGTTCACCAACGAGACGCTGCACGTCACCAGCAAGCTCGATGTCAACGTCGGGCTTCGCTACACCATCGACAACAAGGTGCTGAACAGCAGCAACCAGAACATCGGGACCAGCCAGGGCTGCGCCACCATCGCCGCCAGCCCGCTCGCGCCCCTGCTGAAGCAGCAGGGCCTGAACACGGTCTGCCTGCCGTTCGAGAGCCCGGCCTTCAACGACTTCGATAACCATCAGGCCGAGTCCACCTCCAACACCTCTGGCACGGTGAAGGCGGCCTACCGGTGGAGCCCGGAGCTGTTCACCTACCTGTCCTACGCCACGGGCTTCAAGGCGGGGGGCTTCAACCTGGACCGGGTGGGCTGCCCCAACGACTCCAACTGCCCCGTGTCGGCCAACGGCCTGGTGACAACCATCAACGCCCAGACCAACACCTTCTTCAAGCCGGAGTATTCCGACTCCATTGAGGCGGGGGTCAGGAACACGCTCTTCGATCGCAAGCTGCTGTTGAACGCGGCCCTGTTCTATGAGAAGTTCACCAACTTCCAGTAAAACACTTTCAACGGGTTGGTGTTCGTGGTCGACTCGCTGCCGGCGGTCTACAGCAAGGGCCTGGACACCGACTTCCTCTGGAGGCCCGTCCGGGACCTCAACGTACAGGGCGGCGTCACCATCGCCAGCACCCGCTTCTCGCACAGCGATGGCGGCTCGGCCTCAGGCGTCCTGGCGACCTCGGGCTATCTGGGCGCACCGGGATCGCGGCTTCCGCTTGCGCCGCAATACTCCGCTGCGCTGGAGGCGACCTACACCTACCGTCTTCCGGCCGACTACATGGTGCGGATAAATTTCGGGACCAAGTTCAACTCCAAGTACAACACCGATTCCGACGAGGACCCCCGCAAGGTGCAGGGGAGCTACTTCGTCAGTGACGGCCGCATCGTCTTCGGCCCCCAGGATGGCCGCTACGACGTGGAGCTTTGGGGCGAGAACCTGTTCGACACCGACTACGAGCAGGTGGCTTTCGACGTGCCGTTCCAGAACGCGCCACACAACGCCAGCGGCTTGATCGACGCCTTCCTGGGCGCGCCGCGAACGTTCGGCGCGACCCTGCGCGCCAAGTTCTGAAGGCGTAAGGGGAGTTTTTCAGACCGCCGATGGAACGGCGCTTCTAGACCGCGAGCGGAGCCCAGGGCTGGAAGACGCCGCCCGCGGTGTACGGGCGGCGCTGATCTCAGGAGGCGTCGTCGGCGCCTAGGAGGTCGTCAAGGTGGTCGACGATCACATCGAGCTGATCGCGCGAGACGGAGAACTCGATCTTCTCACCCGCGTCATCTTCGATATGCAGCTGGAACTTGTCGCCGGAACCCTCGATCCGGAATTGTGTGAGGGTCTTGGAGGTGGCCATCGGTTTGCTTTCTGCTCAGAGGGGGGCCAACTCGCTCGCAGTCCGAATCGCGCCAGCTTGGCAGGGATATCGTCTCGATTTTCGCCGCCCGGGTCCGTCGGGCTGAGGAGCGGGCCATCGGCCCGCATTCGAAGCTCGAACGGACGCCGCCCGGTAGCGTCGCTCAGGCTTGCGGATCGGCCGGAGGAAGGGCCTTCGCCGGGGCGTTCAGGGCCGGAGCGCCCATCTCAGCCTTCAGCAGGGCGAGCTGGTCGTCCACGGCGTGGGTGTCGCGCAGCTGCGCCAGTTCCTTGTCCGTGCGCGAGCGCTTGTCAAGGGGATCGTTGATCAGGCCCTGCTCCAGCATGGAGCCGAGCGCGTCGGCCTTGTCCCGGGCGCCCAGCATCCTGCCCTCGGCGCGCTCCAGCGTGATCTCGTGCACGTGGCTGGTGCGGGAGAGCAGGCCGTCGCGCCGCCGGTCCACCGTCACCCGGTCGGGCAGGGCGCCCTGTAGCCACACCGCCAGCGCTTCCATGAAGGCCCGCAGATCGGTCATCGCCCGTCGGATGCCCGCCGCGTCCAGGTCGAAGGGATCAGGCTCGACGCTCACAGGACCCACCAGCACGTCAGGAGCATGGTCTCAGGCCTTACCCTCGCCGTCCGTCCCGACCCCGCTTTGGCCCAACCGACCACGTCGGAGCAAGCGCGCCAGCCAGGTGGCCGCAAGAAAAGCTAAGGGCCGCGGCGCCTCTACGTTCTGACGCGAGGCGAGGCTCACCCCGCTCCGACCGACCGAAATTATGGAGGCTGCAAGCCATGTCGCAGGACGGGCGCGGGCGAAGACCGTAAGGTGAACCGGGCGTCGGGGACTGGGCTTTGAAGTTGGAGACACACCATCGGCGTTGGCGCGCCGCGAAACTCGCGGCTGCGAGGTTCGTGCTCGCCACTCTTGTTGCCGCCCCGGCCTGCCACAAGGCGCCTGAACGGCCGGCGACGACAACCGCCTCGCAAGCGAAGCTGGCCGCACCGGTCGCGCCCCCACCGCCGCCGTTCTCCACGCAGGACGCCGCCGAGGCGCTGGAGACGCTCGGTCACGCGCTCGATCATGGGTTCACTCCCGCCCGCTTCCATGTGGCGGCGATCAGGGACGAGCTGGGCTCCGCCGACTCCGCGCAGCGGGCCAGGGGCCAGACTCTACTGCGGGGCGCAGTGCTGGACTATGCTCGCGCGCAGCACGGCCTGACCATCCCCCAGGGCGCCCTGCCGCGGGCCTGGAACCAGAGGCCGTCGCGCTACGACGCGGCGCCTGAACTCGATGCGGCGTTGCGGGCGGGAACCCTGCAGGCGTGGCTCGACGGCCTGCCGCCCCAGACGCCCGAGTACCGCACCCTGCAGGCGGCCTATGTCGCAGCGATCGCCGGGCAGGCCGGCGGCGCCCGCCCGCGGGTCAAGGCGGCGCCCCTGGACCCGGGCGAACAGGACGCCCGGACCCGGGCGCTGCGCAAGCGGCTGGCCCTCGAGGGCGAGGGGCTGTCCGACGTGGACGCCGACGCCCCCGTGGACCAGGACCTCACCGACGCGCTGCGCGCCTACCAGGGCCGCCACGACCTGGACGAGACGGGCGTGCTGGACGAGGTCACGGTGGAGAGGCTGAACGCGCCGGTCGCCGACCGGGCGGCCAAGCTGCGGGTCAACATGGAGCGGCTGCGCTGGCTGCCGCGACCGGAGCCCGCCAGCCGCATCGACGTCAACATCGCCTCGGCGGAACTGGCCTACCTGCGCGACGGCGAGCCGGAGACGCACATGCTGGCCGTCTCCGGCAAGCTCGGCGACGAGACGCCGATGTTGAGTTCGGCCATCAACAGCATCGTGCTCAATCCGCCTTGGAACGTTCCGAATGACATCGCCCGTCGGGAGGTCATCCCCAAGGGCGCCGCCTACATGCGCGCACGCCACTTCGCCTGGCGGGGTGGCCGGCTGGTCCAGCAGCCCGGCCCCCACGCCGCCCTGGGGCGGGTCAAGTTCGACTTCCCCAACCCCTACGCCGTCTACCTGCATGACACCCCGTCCAAGGCCAGCTTCGGACTGGCCCAGCGGACGGCGAGCCACGGCTGCGTGCGGCTGCAGCATCCGATCGAACTGGCCAGGCTCGTCGCCGCGGAGGAGCCGGGCCTCTCAGCGGCGCGCGTCGACAAGGCCCTGGCCTCGGGCAGGACCGTGTGGCTCAAACTCGCGAAGCCCGTCCCTGTGCGCCTGCTCTATCTCACGGCGGAGCCGAAGGAGGATGGCGTAGCCTACCTCCCTGACGTCTATGGCTGGGACGCGCGGCTGTTGGCCCTGCTCGACCGCTACTCGGCGCCGCGGTCGCGGGGCTGAAGACCTATAGCCTGCTCGCCACCAGCAGGCGGCCGGGCCCTAGGCGATAGAGCACCTTTGGCAGGTCGGCGGGGCTGACCGCGAAGCAGCCTTCGCTGCGCCCCAGCCGGCCGCGCTGAAGCGCGATGTCCGGACCCACGTACCAAGCCGCGTGGACCACGATCTCGCGCTGCTCGGCGTTGCAGTTGGTGGCGTCCAGCCCCTGCAGGCGCATGGAGGGGCCGTGCCCGCCGAGGTAGTAGTCGCTGGTGAGGTAGTCGCCCGCCGACGTCGCCTCGGACCCTGGCGCGTTGGAGAAGCTCTGCAGCCAGCCGGTATGCTCCGGGTCCGATCCGCGCCCGTGCGCCACCAGCAGGGTCTCCACCCGGCCGGCCGCCATATCCACGAGGTGGAGGCGCGGCATGCGCGACGGCTTGGCGAAGTCGGCCACGCCCACGACGTCGCGGCGCGCCAGGGCGCCGGCGCGCGCCAGGCCCGCCTTGGCGGCGGCGATCACGGCATCGGTCTCCGCGGCGTACGCCCGGCTCGCCAGGGGAGCCAGGGCCAGGGTGGCCAGGGACGCCTGCAGGACACGGCGACGTGTGCGGGCTGCGGGCTCTAGGTGTCTCGTGCTCAAGGCGGGATCCGCAACTGCGCGACGACGGCGAAGCATCCGGCCGTCATGGTCCGCAGAGTGGCCTGCCGACAGGTGAGCGGCAACAGGTCGGCCCCCCGCAAGATGTCGCACCACCGGCGCCTGCCAAGCCGCCAGGGGGTGAAGCGCCTGCGGCTAGAGGACTCAGGCGGCGGGCTCCCGGCCGACGGTGGGGTGACTATGATCAAGCCTGCGCCAAGGCTCTCGAGGCTGAAGTGAATGGACCTGCATGCAGTACATATCGCGCAAGCCGCGGCAGGCCGAGCAGGACGAGATCGCCTCGAGCGTCGGTGCCATGAAGGTCGGCGAGACAGCCCCCTGGCGTATCACGCACAAGGCGCCCCTGTTCGACGACGAGCATGGCGACCTGACGGTCACGCGCGACATCCCCAACACCCTGGCCAGCTGCAGGGAGGTGGTCTTCAGCGTGGTGGGCGACGGGAAGTCGCCTGGTCAGAAGGGCTACTACGTGACGACGGCCTGTCGGCAGGGCGCTGTGTGGAAGTGGGCCCAGGCCGAGTCCTCCACCATCCGGCGGGGTTTCCTCCAAGAGGGCCGGCGCGCCGGCTCAGTCGAAGGACAGGATGTCCCGGCCGCCCACCTGGGGCTGTTTCGACAGGCAGTCCACCACGGTGGCGATCTTGTGCTGCTCCATCCAGCCTGCGCCTCGGGGCCCGGGGATGGTCAGGATCCTGCCGTACTGCTCGCCCCACTGGCTGACGCGGTCCCCATCCAGCCGGACGTTCACGCCCTTAACCCGGTGAAAGGCCGCCCCCATGTCCTGCACCGTCTGAACAGGGTTCAGCACGGCGCTCTCCATCATGCCGCCCACGCGCAAGGCGAGCGGGCCGAGCCGGGCCTCGCCGATGTTGCGGGAGGCCAGCACGCCTACGCCCGGCGCGTTGAAGGTCGCGATCCGGAGCCTCATGCGGTTGCCGATGATCTGGGCGATGGCGCCGCCCAGGGAGTGGCCGCAGACCACCACATCGGGCCGCCCCTTGAGCGGCTTCATGAAGATGCCTGCGGCGCTGTAGTCGCTGACGTCTTCCCCCTGGCCGAGCGACAGATCCGCATAGAGATCCTGCACCATGGCGTACACGTGGGACGGGGATAAGGAGAGCGTCGTGCCGCGGAAGGCCACGGCCGTTCCGCCCGACGCCTTGTTGTAGACCGCCGCCTGCAGGTCGTTGGTCATGCCGCTGTCGCGCCCGGTCTGGAACCCCGCGCGATGCCACCCGTCCACGGCGCTGGGCGGCGTGTCGTAGACGGCCGCAGACAGCTTGGCGAGCTCAAGGAGCGTCATCATCTCGTGCACCCCTGCGATCCGTCCTCGATGGCGCAAGCCTACACCTATGCGGGCTCGCCGCCACTACGCTGCGCCAGCGATGTTAGCCTTCAGCCCAGCCAGGGCGCCGGCTGTGGCAGGGCTGCTCGGGCCCGCACGACGGCCGACGTCGGAAAAAGGATCGCGGGCCGTTCACTCGATCCCAGTGGACGTCCTGCAGCCGCGGGACGAGCCAGCCGAGGCTGCGCTGAGGAAGGCGGCTGCTTAGCAACGTGACCCTTGGTCGCCATTTCACACTGAGGCCATGCCGCTAAGGTGAGCCAGGGTTGTACCGGGGCTGGGATGTCGGGTGGGTATAAGGTGGGCGTGCGACACCGCATGCTGTCCTGGCCGCTGTTCGGCCTGACGCTGGGTGCGCTGATCGCGGGCGGAGGTGCGGCGCAGGCGGCG
>CAXUEN010000033.1:0-13161 GCA_964249945.1 uncultured Caulobacteraceae bacterium
ATCCGGAATTGCGCGCCACCCACAAGGCGCCGGCGACGCCTCCGGCCGGCCCGGACATCAGCAGCGAGACGGGATGGGCCTCCGAAGCCTCAGACGACATCAGGCCCCCGTCGGAGCGCAGCAGGGAGATGCGGCCGCTCACGTCCACGGCGCGCAGGCGGTTGCGCAGGTTGCGCACGTAGCGGCCGACCACCGGGCGCACTGCGGCGTTGGCCACCGTGGTCAGGGTGCGCTCGTACTCCTGCATCTCGGGCAGCACTTCGTGGCTGAGCGAGACCGGAACGTCGGGCATCAGCTCCGAGGCGATCTCACCGATGCGCCGCTCGTGCGCGCCGTTCAGATAGCCGTTCATCAGGGCGATGGTGATCGCCTCCACCCCGTTGGCCTTAAGCGTCTCCAGCCGGCGGCGGACGTCGGCCTCGTCGAGCGGGCGCACCTCCCGGCCGCGGGCGTCCATGCGGCCCTTGACCTCGACGGTGTCCTCGAGCTTAGCGAGCGGTTCGGGCTTCGGCCAGACGATCCAGGCCGCCAGCCCTCCCGGCACCAGGGAGCGGGCGATCTGCATGACTTGGCGGTAGCCTTCGGTGGTGACCAGGCCCACTCGGGCGCCCTTGCCCTCCAGCATGGCATTGGTGGCCACCGTCGTGCCGTGCAGGAACACCTCGACGGCGCAGGGCCGGGTCCCCGCCTCAGCGCAGATGGCCTCGACGCCCACCATGATGCCCTCAGAGCTGTCGTGGGGCGTGGACGGCGTCTTGTGCCGCCAGAACCGGCCGGTATCCTCTTCGAGCAGCAGCAGGTCGGTGAAGGTCCCGCCTACGTCCACGCCCAAGCGATAGGCCATCCGCCGCCCCTCCCGTCACCTTGCGACGGCCATGTTGTATCCAATGCAACAAGCTATATGCAGGGTGGAGCTGTCAATCGACCATTTTGTATACGGAGATCGGATTGGCGTCGCAGATCGAGATCGTGGAAGTGTCGCCCCGGGACGGCTTGCAGAACCAGCCTGCCCTGGTCTCCACCGCCGATAAAATTCGCCTGATCCTGAAGGCGGCGAACGCAGGCGCAAGGCGGATCGAGGCGGTCAGCTTCGTCAATCCCAAGGCCGTGCCTCAGATGGCGGACGCCGAGGCGGTGCTGGACGGCCTGAAGGCCGAGGCCGACCTGTCCACGCAGGGCGTGCGGCTGATCGGGCTGGTGCTGAACCGTCGCGGTTTCGATCGCGCCGCCGTGGCGGGGATCGACGAGGTGAACTTCGTCGTCGTCGCCTCGGAGACCTTCAACCAGCGCAACCAGGGCTCATCGGTCGCTGAGACGCTGAAGCAGATCGGCGAGGCCGCGCCGCTGGCGAAGCAGGCGGGCACGGGTTTCGGCGTCACCATCGCCGCCGCGTTCGGCTGCCCGTTCGAGGGCGAGGTCGGTGAAGACCGGGTGGGCGCAATCGCCACGGACCTCGCCGCCATGGGTGTGCCGGAGATCGCCATCGCCGACACGATTGGGGTCGGCGACCCGGTGGCCGTGACCCGACGACTGGGCGTGGTGCGGGCCGCAGCGCCGCAAGCGCGCCTGCGCTGCCACTTCCACAACACGCGCAACACGGGCCTGGCCAACGCCTACGCCGCCTGGGCGGCGGGGGCGGCGGTTCTCGACGCCTCCATCGGCGGGATCGGCGGCTGTCCTTTCGCACCGGCTGCGACCGGCAACATTTCCACTGAGGATACCGTCTACATGCTGCATCGCATGGGTGTTCAGACGGGCTACGACCTTGAACGTGTCATGAGCGCGGCAGAGTGGCTAAAGGCGCCGCTTGGCGGCGGTCCTCTGCCAGCCATGTTAGGTCGTGCAGGCCCTTTTCCGAGCCCCTCACGGCAATGACGAACCAAACTTGAAGACATACTCACCGCCTAGGATTTCCCAACTTCAACGCCAACGTCTAGCGGCGTCTCGGCGGCGATCGTCCTTTCGATCATCGCACGGGCGAGTTGGGGTTTGGTGGATAAGGCTGTCCCGGCCGGGACATGCGCCGCCGTCAACCGCGGTGGTCGTCCATCCACACCTTCGGCAACTACAGTGCGCGATCGATGAAGGCGTGCCCGCGCCTGGAGACATAGGCTGCGAAGACGCCGATCTGGTAGTTGGTGATCTTGCCGGCTGAGCCCGTGTACTGTTGAGCTACACCGCAAGACGCTTCGCCTTGCTTTAAGAAACCGGTCTCGTCGATGACTAGGACCGCCTGCGGGTCCGCCAGCGTCTCCGGCGCGTAGTCCCGCACCACATCGCGCGAGGCGTTCGCGTCCCAGCGACCCCGCCCCAGCACAGTCTGCTGACGCCAAGGTCCACGATCGCCCGCAGCCTCCGCTCGCATCCATCCCATCTTGCGTCGCTCATCGCTGAGCAGCCCATCCAGAAACACGTTGGCAGACTCCGCTGCACGCTTCTGGGCGGCCAGCGGCCGCATCCGCCCCTTCACCTCCCGCAGCGAAGACGCGCGCCTGCCGCCGGGCAAGACGCTGGACACCTTCGACTTCAACGCCACGCCCATGGTGAGCAAGGCCCATCGTCGCTCTACAGGTTCGACAGCTCGCCCGAGGTGATCCGGCTCGTGGTCATGCTCTATGTTCGCTACCCGCTCTCGCTAATGGAACGTAGAGAATCTCGCCCACGAGCGCGGCATCGACATCTACCACGAGACGGTGAGGACCCGGGTCAGCCGCTTCGGCCCTATGTTCGCCTCCGAAATCCGGAGGAAGCGGGTCGCCAACATGCGCCAGCACACCCATTGGCGCTGGCATCTGGACGAGGTCTACGTCCGCGTACAGGGCGAGATGAAGTATCTCTGGCGCGCGGTGGACCACGAGGGCAAGGTGCTGGAGAGCTTCGTCTCCACGGAGCGGGACAAGGCGGCGCTGAAGTTCATGCGCAAGCTGATGAAGCGGCACGGCTGCGCCAAGGCGATCACCACCGATAGCTTGCGCTCCTACAAGGCCGCCGTGAAGGATCTCGGCATAGCCGAGCGCCAGGAGGTAGGTCGCTTGGGCAACAACAGGGCGGAGAACTCACACCAGCCGTTCCGACGACGAGAACGGGCCATGCTGCGGTTCAGGCGCATGAAGACGCAGCAGCAGTTTGCCTCCTTCCACAACCACTTCAACCAGGCACGCCACCTCGTCAGCCGACAGACCTACAAGCAGAGACGCTCAGCCGCACGGGCCGAGTGGCGAGCAGTCGCGAGCTGAGGGCTGGTTGGGTTTGGGCGAGCCACGTTTGAGCGGAGACTTGTTGCCGTTGGACTGACAGCACCCTCTGCAGCCTGCCGGAGGCAGGCCGATCAGCATCGGGCGCCCGGGCGAGGCGGCCGGTCAGCGCCTCCACAGGAACGCGGAGCGACGATGGCGCCTGATCCGGATTCACCGCTGAAACTTTACAGCCGGCTCCGGGGTTCAAATTCGGAGCGTTACGTCTGACGATTAACAATGGAGATTTAGGATGAGCCTCGGCAGTTCAGGACTTCTTCTTCCAACATTCCTCCTGCTGGCGCCGCTGGTGCTTGCGGTGCTCGATTTCACGCAGGTCCGGCCGTCCAGTCATGTCACAGGACCTGTCAGAACGAATCCATAAAGCGCATAGAAAACATGGAGTAGACCATGCCTTTACATCCTTTGTTCTGGTTGGCGGCGATCACCTTCCTGATCGTGATCAGCTTCGCCGCATGGAACCTCATATCGACCCGCCGGCGGCAAAAGTACGGCAAGAACGTGGGCGGCATGGGTGGCAAGAACGACCCGCTGGGATAGGTGTTGCAAGGCGTCGCTTCCCGGATCAGCGTCCTGGACTGACCTGACCGCTCCACGCGCAGCGGCCGCCCTCGCGTGCAGGCTAAAGGCTCATGGCCTCGTCCTGACGGACGGCTGGTCGAAAATTGCGGAGTAGGTGGCGATGGAGCGGGCTAGGCTGTAGCCATGCGCCGTCTTTCGGGCGGCCGCTCCCAGGCGGTTAGCGCGGTCGGGGGCCGCGAGTAAGGCATCGAGCGCCGATCGTAGGGCGTCCGCATCCTCCGTCTGCACCAGCAGGCCATTCTCGCCGTGCGCGATCGCTTCGCGCGGGCCGAAATCGCAGGCGCTCGCGATCACCGGGGCGCCACAGGCCATGGCTTCGAGCAGCGCGTTGGGAAAGCCCTCCCAGCGTGAGGGCAGCACGAAGGCGCGCGCCCGGGTGAACCAGGCCCAGGGATTGGGCTCGAAGCCTAGGAAGCGTACCCGCTTGGCGACGCCCAGCGACTCGGCCTGCGCCTTCAGCCGCGCCTCCAGGCTGCCTTCGCCAAGGATGACCAGGTCGAGCGGGTCGCAGGCCCGGCTGGCGGCGAAGGCGGCGAGCAGCAGGTCCTGGCCCTTCTGGCGCTCCAGCCGACCCGCCGTCACGATGAAGGGCCGCTCGCCGCGCACGCTACCCGCGGCCCGCGCGCTGGCCTCCACCCGGTCCAGGTCGACGGGGTTGGGGGCGACATGGACCCGGTCGGGGGCGAGGCGGTAGGTTTCACGAAGGCCCTGGGCCATGTCCGAGGAGTTGGCCAGCACGCCGTCGGCCGCCCGGTAGCAACGCCCGACCAGCGCCTTGACCCCCCGCCGCGCTAAAGGGTGGCCAAGTTCGTCGTCGATCACCGCGCCGGAGTTGTTACCCTCCCGCGCCAGCCAGCGGGGACGCCCCTCGCCCACCAGCGCCATGGCCGGCCAGGCGGCCAGGCTCAGGCCCTTCAGGAAGCTGACCGCCACATGAGGCCGGGCGCGCCGGACCAGGCTGGCCAGCGCGCGGGGCGCGTTCACTGCACCCGCGACCAGCCGGTCGGGGCGATACATGGCGGAGTTGTGCCCCTCGTCCCGCAGCCAGTCCCCGCCGGCCGCTACGTCCAGGCGGGAGGGGTCGATCTCGTCCAGGTAGGGGCCCGCGCGCCGCAGCAGCGCCATGCGCATGTCGAAGCGCCCGGGATCGCAGCCGTTGAGCAGGTTCACCGCCACCCGCTCCGCGCCGCCGCCGTGCAGGGAGCCCAGCATCAGCAGCACGCGGAGGCGGCCGTCTGGAGCCTTGGGCGGAAGGCGGTCGAGGTGGGGCATCGCGCCTTGTAGGCGAGCGGTCCCGGGCCGTACACTTGGCGTGGATCGAGAGCCGACAGTGCCGCGCCACCAACTCCTGATCGGTTCGGCCGAGGTCTGGGCCAGCGCAGAAGCCGACATCGCCGCCGCCCGCCGGCGGGTGCTCGTGCAGGCGATGACCTTCGAGGGCGACGCTACGGGCCTGGGCGTGGCCGAGGCGATCCTCCGGAGCAAGGCTGCGATCCGGCAGGTGGCGGTGGACGACTACACGCGCCTGGTGATCAACGACCGCTGGGCCGACGCCCGCGCCGCGCGCCGCGACCCCGAGCTGCAGGCCGAGATCCGGGCGACCGCGGACATGTTCGCCCGCCTGGTCGCGGGGGGGGTGGAGGTGGCCTGGACCGAGCCGGTGCGCCAGGTCTGGCGGGACTACCCGTTCCGCAACCACCGCAAGGTGATCGTGGCCGACGACGTCGCCTATATCGGCGGGATCAACTTCAGCGACCACAACTTCGCCTGGCCCGACCTGATGGTCCGGATGGACCGCGCGGACGCGGCCGACCGGCTGGCGGCGGATGGTCCCACCCCCGCGGCCCCCTCGGCGCACGCTTGGCGGGCCGAACTGGAGGGGCTGACGCTGCACGCGCTGGATGGCCGCAGCAACGTGGAGGGCTATGCGCCCCTGCTCTCCCTGGTCGCCGGGGCGCGGGAGGAGGTCGTCGTCTTCAGCCCTTATCTGAGCTTCCCCTTCACCGGCGCCCTCGCCCGGGCCCGGCGCGCGGGCGCGGCGGTGCGGATCGTCACGCCGCACGGGAACAACAAACCCCTGGTGCGCCGCCAGCTGGTGGCCGCCGCCCGGCGCGCCGGGCTGGAGCTGATCCAGACCGCAGGGATGAGCCACGTCAAGGCGATGCTGGTCGACGGCCGGTTCGTGGTGCTGGGGTCGTCGAACTTCGACTTCGCCAGCTACCGGGGAGAGGCGGAAGTGTTCGGCGTCTTCGACGATCCCGAGCTGGTGCGGCGACTGCGTCAGGACCTGCTCGCGCCGGCGCTGGTGGAGGCGATCGGGTCGCCTGCGGACGTTTCGGCGGCGTCCGGCTTGCTGGCCACGGGCGCGCTCAGGATCGCCGAGGGCTACATCCGCCTCGTCGCCGGCCTACGAGCCCGTGCGCGCGCCTGACCGTTAGCCCGGAGAGCGGTGCAGGGGGATGTGGAGGGTGTTGTCGCCCGCGTGCACCGCGAACTGCACCGACCGGAAGCTCGGCAGGCCGAGCAGGTTCGGCGGGTCGTTGGACAGGCCGTAAGGCTCTTTGGGGACGCCCACAACGTTGCGGTTGAAGCGGCCGTCGCCGTTCAGGTCCTGGTAGACCACCGCCTCGTAGAGCCCCGGAGCCGGCAGCCGAACGCAGAGCGTGGTCGAGCCGGCCTCGCTCGGCCGGCGCAGCCCTGCGACTTGGCCGTGATGGGCGAGGAAGCGCCGGCGGTCGTCGGGATAGACGGTCGCCACCATCTCGCCCCTCGCCTCGACCACCTTGTCCACCACGATGGAGAGCCGCACCGCGGACGCTCCGCCGTCGCAGGGGGTCTCGGCCGCGCCGGCCGTCGCGGCGGCGCGCAGCGCCAGCGTCAGGCCGGTTCCGGCCTGCAGGAACAGGCGTCGCAGGTGCACGCGTCAGCCTTCCGAATAGGACAGGGCGAAGACGCCGCCGAGCGCGAAGACGGCCGGAGCGCCCCAGGCGGCGACGAACGCCGGCAGGTCGCCCGCCTCCCCCAGCGCAGTGAAGAAGCCGTCCGCCATCAGGAAGGCCAGCCCGCTGCCGAAAGCCAAGCACACCGCCCGCGCCTCGGGACCGCGCCCCCCTGCGGCGATCCGCACCGGCGCGGCGAGCAGCAGCATGACCAGGGGCCCGAGCGACTCCGCCAGGCTGTGCTGCACGCGGGTCGCCAGGTCGCGCCGCCGCTTGTCGGTCGGCGCGCCCGAGACGTTGGTCCAGGCGGCGGTGAGCAACGGAGTCTCGTCCGGTGTCCGCTTGACCGCGCGCAGGTCCGATGGCGTCAGCGCCAGTCCGGTCCAGCGGACGGGGCCGATGGGATTCGCCGTCTCCCCGTCCACGCTCAATCGGTCTACGCGCGTGGTCTGCGCCCGCCAGCCGTTCGCCCAGGCGAGCCCGGGCGCGGACATGCGCGCCTGCAGCAGGCCCGCCGGATCGCGGAAGTAGAAGCGCACGCCCTGCAGCCGCCTGCCGTCGCCGGCGACGCTGTCGGCGTAGAGCAGATCGCCCCCGACCCTCAGCCAGCGGCTGCGGGGGCCGGGGCGCTCGGGCGCCGGCGCGGTCCTGTTCCACCAGCCGTCCAGCGCCGCCTGGGTGTGGGGCGCGACCTCCGAGGCGAGGCTGAACTCCAGCACGGCCATGAACAGGGCCACAGGCGCGGCGGCAAGCAGGATGCGATAGGGCGACATCCCGCAGGCCTGCATGGCCACGCTCTCGCTCCGGTTTCCGAGGGCCGAGAAGGTGGAGACGGCCCCGATGAGGATGGCGAGGCCGCCCAGCTGCAGAGTCAGCGCGGGCAGCCGCAGCGTCTCGAAGTGCAGCAGGCCCGCAGCACCCAGCCCCCGCGCCAGGATCTTGGGCGCCATCTCCTTCAGATCGGCGATCTGGAAGAAGGTGATGAGGCCCAGGCCCGCGAAGACGGTCCGGGTCCCGCAAAGCCAGGCGACATAGGCCGGGATGCCCGCATGCGTGCGCCAGCGTTCCATTCCCCGCAGCAGGGGTGCGAGGCGGCGACGCAGCTTCGCGGCCAAATCTGTGAACAGCGCGACGGCCTGGGTGATCGGGTTGTCGCCGGGGCGCCTGCGGCTGGACAGGTGGACAGCCAGACACAGCAGCGCGAACCCTCCGGCCGTCAGCACGATCGGCCAGGACGAACTCAGCCGTCCGTTCACCACCAGCCCCTTGGCGAACTGCAGGGCGTTGTGGAAGGCCGCCAGGCACGCCACCGCCAGGATGATGCCAGGCGCCCGCCCGCCCCGCTTGCTGGCCAGGGCGAGCGGGATGGCGAACAGCGGCAGGAAGGGGATCACCAGCGCCTGCGCCAGCTTGACCACCAGCTCGGCCGTCACCACCCGCCCGCGCGCGCCTGCCGACCGGCGAGCCCCGGCGAGTTCTGGCAGGGTAAGTTCGCGCTCGTCGCCGCCGCGGCTCGGGCGGGCGGCGACCATGCCGGCGGGTTCGGTCTCCTCCAGCACCGCGAAGCGCCCAAAGGTCGCGCCCGAAGGACGGTCGCGGAAGACGGCGCCGTCACGCAGGACCAGGGCGACCTCGCGCCCGCCATGGACGAGGGACCAGCGCCCCTCGCGCGCCGTGGTGACCGTCTCCTCACCGCTCGGCGTGCGCTTGTCCTGGAAGACGTGGCGAAGCTGATGGCCCAGCACCAGGACCTGGTCCGCCTCCAGGCTCGTCCCGGCCTGGGGCGTGAACACCACGCCGGGCTCCAGCCGGCCCGACCAGCCGGCCTGCACCGCCTCCGCCTGGCCCTTGCTGAAGTCGAAGCGGCCGAGCGGTTCGGGCCAGCCGGAGACCGCGAGGACCGCGACTGAAACGCCGACGCCCGCCAGGACGAAGGGCCAGGCCAACCTGTCGGGCGAGACCCCGGCCGCCAGGATGGCTTCGATCTCCCCCCTCTCGTCGAGCGCCGCGACCGCGATCAGGATGGCGGCGAAGAAGGCGAAGGGGAGCGCGGTGTCGAGGTAGTAGGGCGTGAGCGCCGCCATCAGCGGGACGAGGAAGCCGAGCCGCCCCTCGCTCTCCGACAGGGCCGCCACCAGCCGCAGCGCCTTGTCCAGCAGCAGGGCCGACAGGATCAGCCCCAGGCTTACGGCCATGGGCGCGGCCAGCTGACGCAGGAGATAGCGGTCCAGGCGGCCGATCCCGAGGCGGCCCGCCCAGGGACGGCTCTCCCCAGGGCGACCCGCCGCCTTCGAGGAAGCCGAGGTCACGGCCGCGTGGGGGTGTCTTGGAAAAGCATGCGTGTCGAGTAGCTCCGGGCCCGCCGCGCCGCGCCACTGAGGAACGCTCCCATCACCGTCAGTCCGGACCCTTTTACGGCGCGCCCACCGCCGCCTGCAGCTCGGCCTTCCTTAACGCGGCGGCGTCATCCACGTCGATCCAAAAGCGATCGCCGATGTCGAACGTGGCCGCCCGCCGCTCGGCCGTCAGCCGCTGCATGCCGGCGGAAATGCCGCCGTTCCCCCCCGCGGCGACATCGTCGCGCAAGGCCTCCAGCAGGGCGGGTCCTGCGCGGAACAGGCCGGTGTCGAACGCGTCGTAGGGCTCGATGAGCTTGCCGATGTCCAAGATCGCACCGTCGGGGCCCGTCTGCACCCGAGTGACGTCTTCCAGGTCGACCATGGGGTTGTCCAGCCGCCGGTCCACCGCGAGCGCCACGCGCATGGGATCCGCGTTGTAGAGCATGAGGTCGCGCAGGATCGAAGGGTCGAACAGGTGATCGGCCATCATCAGGGCGAAGAGGCCGTCCAGCCGAGGGGCGGCGGCGAGCACCGACCGCCCGTTCGCGCCCTGCCAGTCCGGGTTGAACACGCAGCTCACCGGTACGGCCAGCCGCTCGGAGATGCGGTGCAGCTCGTGCTGCAGCCGCGCCGCCTCGTACCCGACCACCACCACGAACTCGCTGATCCCCGCCAGCGTCGCGCTCGCGATCACGTGCTCGATGAGCGCTACGCCGGCGACGGTGGCGAGGGGCTTGGAATGGGCCACCCCGCGCAGCCGGACACCCTGGCCCGCGGCGACGATCAGGCCCTTCACCGGCCCGCTCCGGCGCGGGACTTCAGGGCTTCTGGAACCGGGCAGGCCATCGACACGGGTGCGGGTCCTTCGGCCGAACTGCGACCGAGGGGCTGGACACGGGGTCCTGCGGCGTCGGAAGGGAACAGGGTCGCGCAACTATGGTGGAAAGTCGGAGTTGAAATCAACCCAGTCCCTCGCCGGGGCGAATCGCCCCGGGCGCGGCCCGGGGGTGATCCGCCGGCTGTTCGCCGCCACCACGGCCCATCCCGGGCTGGCTGCGGCGGCGGCCCTGGCGGTGCTGCTGTCGACCGGATCGATCCTGGCGTTGACCGTCGCCGGCCGCTTCGCCATCGACCGGGCTGCGCGCGCACACGACTGGGGGGACCTGCTGGCGCCGCTGCTGGCGCTGGGACTTGTCGCGCTCTGCTTCGCCGTCACCACGGGGCTGCGCATCTACTTCGTCACCGTGCTCGGCGAGCGGGTGGGGGCGGACCTGCGGCGGCGCCTGTACGACCACGTGGTGCGGCTGGACCCCACAGCCCTGGCCGGGCGTGATCCGGGAGAGGTGCTGGCGCGCCTGACCAGCGACGTGGCCGCGGTGCAGAACCTGGCGGGCAACCTGACCTCGGTGGGCCTTCGAAACCTCTTCAGCCTGGTGGGCGCGCTGGGCTTGCTGGCCGTCCTCAACCCGGCCTCGGCGGCCCTGTTCCTGCTCGTTCCCCTGCTCCTGGCGCCGCTCCTGGTCTTCCGCCGGCGGCTGCGCCGCTCCACCACAGCGGTCCAGGACCTCACCGCCCAGGCGGTCGGCTTCGCCGGCGAGAGCCTCGCCGCCCTGGAGACCGTGCAGGCCTTCGGCTTCGAGGGGCGCGCATCGGCCCGCTTCGGCGCGGCGATCGAGGCGGCGGCGCGGGCGGCCCGAGACCGGGCGCGCACCCACGCGATCCTGTCCGTGGCGGTGATCTGCGCGCTGTTCCTGGGCTTGGCGGCGCTGCTGGCGCAGGGCGCCTACGCCACCTACGTCCTGCACCGCACCACCGCGGGACTGCTGGTCCAGTCCGGCGTGCTGGCGCTCCTGGCCGCCTCGGCGGCCAGTGCGCTGGCGGAGGTCTGGGGCGAGGCGCGCCGGGCGCTGGACGCCCTGGACCGCATCGACGCGGTACTGGAGCTCCGGCCCGCCGTCGCCTCGCCGCCCGCGCCGGCCGCCCTGTCCGTTCCACCGAGGGGCGAGATCGCACTCGAGGCGGTGGCGTTCAGCTATCCTAACGGCGCGCGGGGCGCCGCACTTCGCGGCGTGACGCTCAAGGTCGCGCCTGGCGAGCGGGTCGCCCTGGTCGGCCCCTCCGGCGCCGGCAAAAGCACCGTCTTCAAGCTGCTGCTGCGCTTCTACGACCCGCAGGAGGGCGTGGTGCGGATTGACGGGGTCGACCTGCGCGACACGGCGCTGGAAGACGTGCGCGCGCGGATCGCCCTGGTGGCCCAGGAACCGGTGCTGTTCTCCGGCGCAGTGGCCGACAACATCGATCTCGGCGACCCGTCCATCGGCTCCGCCCGCCTCGCCGCCGCCGCCCGCGCCGCTCAGGTGGAGGCCTTCCTCGACGATCGCCCCGAAGGACTGGCTGCGCCCGTGGGTGAGGGCGGCCGCACGCTTTCGGGCGGCCAGAGGCAGCGGGTGGCGCTAGCCCGCGCCTTCGCCCGGAACGCGGCGATCCTGCTGCTGGACGAGGCCACCAGCGCGCTGGACGCCCGCAACGAGCGCCTGGTCCAGGACGCCCTGGCCGAAGCCGGCCGCAGCCAGACCACCCTGATCATCGCCCACCGCCTGGCGACGGTGCTGGAGTGCGACCGCATCCTGGTGATGGACAAGGGGCGGATCGTGGAGGAAGGACCCCACTCGGAGCTGATCGCCCGGGGCGGCCTCTACGCCCGTCTGGCGGCCCTACAGTTCGAGGCCGCAGCCCCCCTCAGCGCGCCTGCAGCGCCTCCACCGCCGCCCTGAAGCGCGTCCTCTGGTCGAGGTAGAGCGCCGCGTACGCCCCGTTCAGCCCCACCGCGACATAGACGAACAGGTAGATCGGGCTTCCGGCTAACATGGACAGGAAGATCACCACCGTTTCGGAATTGGCCGACAGGATCGACGCCCGCTTCACCGCCCCGACCGTCTGCACCTTGCAGATGGCCCGGCCCGTCGCCAGCCCATCCGCCGCCCAAGCGGCCCGCGCCGCGAGCGCCGCGTCCACCTTGGAGCTTTCGGGCGTGACCCGGGTGGAGAGGAGGAGGAAGAGCCGCCCGAGCCCTCCGAACGGGCTGGCTTGGGTCCCCTCCCCGCCTGCGCCCCGCTCCAGGTCCTGGCGCAGCCAGCGCGTGCCGTAGACCCACTTGCGGTACTCGCGGCGAAGCGTCTCGTAGTCGTTGGCCTGCACGATGCGCGAGGCGCCCACGAACACCGCCAGCGTCCATATCCAGGCCCCGAACTGCGCCGCGCCGTAGGCCGCCAGCGCCAGGTAGAGGATGGTGCGGCCGGTATAGTCGCACACCCCGTCCACCAATTCCCCATGAGTGGAGGCCTTGCCCGTGCGCCGCGCCAGGTCCCCGTCCGCCCCGTCCAGCACGTGCCAGACGATGTGGCAGAACAGTCCCGCGAGCGCCCCCCAGGGCCGGGGGACGAGCGTATAGGCCGCCGCCGCCGCCGCCGCCGAGATCGCGCCCGCCACCGAGACCGCGTTAGGCGAGACCCCCAGCGGGATCAGCCGGGTCACCAGGGCGCGCGACAGGGGATGGATCAGGTGGAGGTTGCTGCGCAGCTCCACCTCCACCGGGCGGCCGACCTCCGGCGCCGCCGCCGAGGGGGTGAGGCGCTGATCCATCGTTGATTTTTCCGGTTGCAGCGCTAGTCACCTGGGAGGCGTCGGCCAGTCGTCCCGTGAACGCCGGTCCGGGTCAAGGCGCTCAAGGAAAGGCATCGTCGTGATGGGGACAGCCGCCCGGGCGTGGCGCGCAGGCCTGCGCCCGGCGATCCTGCTGCCCGCGGCCTGCATCTTCCTAGGCCTGCTGGTCTTCGCGACGCCCTTCAATCACGATGAGGACCAGTATCTCGCCGCCAGCGTGCTTGCCGCCCGCCTCAGGCTCTACGCCGACTTCCTGTATGTGCAGACGCCGCTGCAGCCGGAGCTGGCCGCGCCGTTGACGGGCCTTTGGCCTGGACACCTCTTCCTGCTGCTGCGCCTGCTCTCGGCGGGTTGCGGCCTCGCCGCGCTGGCCGGCGTCTGGAC
>CAXUEN010000034.1:0-12624 GCA_964249945.1 uncultured Caulobacteraceae bacterium
GGGAGCGGGATCTTGGCGCCCGCGCCCGGGCCCGCGTCGCCGAGCGCCTCTCGGCCGAGGCGGTCGCCGACGCCATGCGCGCCGGCTTCGCCGACATCGCCGCCCGGGCAGCCAGCGCGTCGACCGCAGGCCTGCGGAGGCCCGCGTGAACACGCCGCCGAGCTGGAGCTACGGTGCGCCTGATCCGTCCAGCCCGCTTCGCTTCGTGGCCCTGGCCCCGGCGTCGGTCGAGCCGGTCGCCGATGAGCGTCTGGTGGCCATCGGCCCGGAGCCGGCGGCGACGTCCCCCGACTTCGCCATCCAGGCTCTGGCGACGGCGGCGGAGCGGCCGGACGTGGCGCTGTTCTACGGCGACGACGTGGTGCTGGGCGGCTCTACGCCTCGGCTCAACCTGAAGCCCGACTTCGACCGCGCCCTGCTGCGGTCGCAGGACTATGTCGGACCGGCCGTGGTTGTGCGGGCGGCCGCGCTGCGGCGGCTGCAAGGCCTGCGTCCGCAGATGGGGACTGCGGCGCTGTACGACCTCCTCCTGCGCGCCGACGCCGACGGGATGCCCATAGCCGCCATTCGCTCGGTGCTGACCGCCTACCGCCCGGACCGGCCGGCGCCCAGCCTTGCGGAGCGTCGCGCCGCCCTGGAGCAGGCCTGCGCCACCGCCGGCGGCCCCCGCCTTGTCCTGCCCGGGATGACGCCGCAGTCGCTGCGGCTGCGGGAGCGCTTCGCCGATCCCCCTGAGGTCACCCTGGTGACGCCTACCGCCCAGGCCCGAGAGGATCAGGCGGACGGGGAGGGGCGCGCCCACATCGTCGCCCTGCTGGAGAGCCTGGCGTCCAGCACCTGGCCGCACGCGCGCCTGCGCGTCCTCATCGGCGACGACGTCCCTTCAGCCGAGATCTATGGCGACTTGCGCCGCTTCCCCTTCGCCGTCGAGCGGCTGGTCACGTGCCGCCCGGAGGGGGCGCCGTTCAACTATGCGGCCAAGATGAACCGGCTCTGGCGCGCGGCCCGCACCGAACATCTGGTGCTGCTCAACGACGACCTGCGGGTGGTCGCCCCCGACTGGCTGGAGGCGCTGATGAGCCTAGCGGTCGACCGGGAGGTAGGGGGCGTGGGCGCCCGTCTGCTCTATCCGAGCGGCGCGGTGCAGCATGCCGGCATGGCGGGCGGTCCGTTCGGCCTGTTTATCCACGCCTGGATCGGCCAGCCGGCCGACCAGCCGACCTATGGCGACTGGGCCCTGGTCCAGCGCGACTGGTCGGCGGTCACTGGCGCGGTGTTCGCCACCCGCCGGTCGGCCCTGGAAGCGGTGAACGGCTTCGACGAAGGCTTCGCCCTGGAGTACAACGACGTGGACCTGTGCCTGCGTCTGAAGCTCGCCGGCTATCGCATCGTACAGGCGCCCGACGCGCTGCTGGTCCATCACGAGAAGGCGTCGCGGGGGAACACCGCCCCGCCCGGCCGCCAGACGGCCCTGTTCCTACGGCGCTGGGGCCAGGTGATCGCCGACGATCCGGCCTATCATCCGGGCCTGAGCCGCGACAGCTTTGTCATCCAGCCTGCGCCGGCTGGAGGTGGTTGGTACGAGAGCCTGTCGAAGACCTGAGCGCCAGAGTGCTTCGACAGACGTCAGGCCCGCTCGTCAGCGCGACGAGCCGAGTCTCAGCCGGACGATCGCCTGCATTCTGAAGGAACTCCGAAGGAGGTCTCACGGCGGACGCTCGCTCTTTCCCCGCAGCGCCAGGATATATGGGCGACAGCAGAGCTGGAGGAGGATCCCTTGGAACGGCCTCTCGCAAGGCCGCCCCAGGAGACCGTACGCGATCAGGCCGACTTCTTGTCGCCGTCCACTTCCTCGAACTCCGCGTCGACCACGCCATCATCGGAGGCCGGTTCGGCGCCGCCCTCATTGGCGCTGGCTTGAGCCTTGTACATGGCCTCGCCAAGCTTCATGGAAGCCTGCATCAGCGTTTGGGTCTTGGAGGTGATCGCCTCCAGTTCATCGGCGTCACGGGCGGACTTCAGGTCAGCCAGAGCGGACTCGATAGAGGACTTGTCCTCCGCCGAGACCTTATCGCCAAACTCGGCCAGCGACTTCTCGGTCTGGTGGATTAAGGCGTCGGCGTGGTTCCTGGCTTCCACCAGTTCCTTGCGCTTCTTGTCCTCGGCCGCATTGCTCTCCGCGTCCCGGACCATCTGCTGGATGTCGGAATCCGACAGTCCGCCGTTGGCCTGGATGCGGATCGACTGCTCCTTGTTGGTAGCCTTGTCCTTCGCCGTCACGTGCACGATGCCGTTGGCGTCGATGTCGAAGGTCACCTCGATCTGGGGCATGCCGCGGGGCGAGGGCGGAATGCCCATCAGGTCGAACTGGCCCAGCATCTTATTGTCGTGCGCCATGGGCCGCTCGCCCTGGAACACCCGGATGGTCACCGCGGACTGGTTGTCGTCGGCGGTGGAGAAGGTCTGGGAGCGCTTGGTCGGGATGGTCGTGTTGCGCTCGATCAGGGAGGTGAACACGCCGCCCAGCGTCTCGATGCCCAGCGTCAGCGGGGTAACGTCGAGCAGCAGCACGTCCTTCACATCGCCCTGCAACACGCCCGCCTGGATGGCCGCGCCCAGCGCCACCACCTCGTCCGGGTTCACGCCCTTGTGCGGCTCGCGGCCGAAGAACGCCTTCACCGCCTCCACCACTTTGGGCATGCGGGTCATGCCGCCGACCAGCACCACCTCGTCGATGTCGCTGGCCTTCAGGCCCGCGTCCTTCAGCGCCTGCTGGCAGGGGCCAATGGTCTTGGCCACCAGATCCTCCACCAGGCTCTCCAGCTTGGCGCGGGTGAGCTTAATGTTCAGGTGCAGCGGACCGGACGCGTTCATCGAGATGAAGGGCAGGTTCACGTCGTATTGCGGAACCGTGGACAGCTCCTTCTTGGCTTTCTCCGCTTCTTCGCGCAGGCGTTGGAGCGCCAGCTTGTCCTTGCGCAGGTCGACGGAGGACTCGCGCTTGAACTCGTCGGCCAGATAGTCGACCACGCGCAGGTCAAAGTCTTCACCACCCAGGAAGGTGTCGCCGTTGGTGGACTTCACCTCGAACACGCCGTCGCCGATCTCGAGCACCGAGACGTCGAAGGTGCCGCCGCCAAGGTCATAGACGGCGATCTTCTTGCCGTCGTTCTTGTCCAGGCCGTAGGCCAGGGCCGCTGCGGTAGGCTCATTGATGATGCGCAGCACTTCTAGACCGGCGATGCGGCCGGCGTCCTTGGTCGCCTGGCGCTGAGCATCGTTGAAGTAGGCGGGGACGGTGATGACCGCCTTCTCGATCTTCTCGCCCAGCGCGACTTCCGCCGACTCCTTCATCTTCTGCAGGATGAAGGCGCTGATCTGCTGGGGCGAATAGTCCTTGCCGTGGGCTCGCACCCAGGCGTCGCCGGAGGGGCCCTTGACGATCTCGTAGGGCACCATGCCCTTGTCCTTGGTCACCATGGGATCGTCGAACTGGCGTCCGATAAGCCGCTTAATGGCGAAGAAGGTGTTCGACGGATTGGTGACCGCCTGGCGCTTGGCGGGCTGGCCGACCAGCCGCTCGCCGTCGTCCTGCAGCGCCACCACGGAGGGTGTGGTGCGCGCGCCCTCGGCGTTCTCCACCACCTTGGGGGCCTTGCCGTCCATGATCGCCACGCACGAATTGGTCGTGCCGAGGTCGATGCCGATGATCTTGCTCATCTAGTCCATTGCTCCTTATGCGGCGGACGGCCGGCACCGGTGGGCGGCCTTGTCGATTAAGCGCCGCGTGCGCCCGTCCCCTGATGGGTCTTCAACCAGCCGGAGCCGCGGGGCGCCGGCGCGCGGACAGCCTGGTGGCCGCCCGTGTGCAGCCGATATGGGGACCTCAAAAGGGGCCGCAAGGGCGGCCTGCGCCGCAGGGCGCGCCGCGGAAATGACCCTTCTGGGGTCTTCGGTAGACTTGGCTGCACCAGCCTGGAAACCCTTGCGAGCCCGCGCCCCGGCGTCTAGATCATCCGCCCTCGCTCAGCGCCGCCCTGCGGCGCCGCGGCCGACCTGGAGAGGTGGCTGAGTGGTCGAAAGCACCGCACTCGAAATGCGGCGTGCCTGCAAGGGCACCGTGGGTTCGAATCCCACCCTCTCCGCCACGCATAAGGCGCAGCTACGGGCGCAGCCTCCTCAGGTTTGAATAGCGGCGAAAAGTCCGCGGCTTAGCTATGAAGTGGGCTGCCATTCCTCGTTCTCTGGGCGGCTCCAAACGCCAGACACTGGCCTCGTAAACCCGCTTTTCTCCGGGCGAAATCGTCGCAGTGCCCCTGTGGCTCTGGCCGTGGCGCGAGAGAGACCTTCAAATCCGGTTGGTGGGCACCCTGTCGCACCCGACGCCTGCCCGCTCTACCAGTCACAAAAGCTTAAACCCACTGACAGGCGAGCAGCGATATATGACGTCACAGGTCGCGTGGTGACGAGAACCCCGGGGCAAGACGCGGTGATGACCGGCTTCTTTAACGAGTGCCGGCTGAACGAGAGCCACTAATCGTGAGCCTTCGAAGGGCGGCGCTGGATGACGGGACCGAGACTCTGAACACATACTCGGTTAGATAGATCTCGATCGCTTAGCCGGCCCAAGGCGAATCTGGCTCATGTACTAACCCGCTCGCGCGGGAGGAATATTGGTTGGGCGGTGGTGAGTAACGGGATTCTCCTGCCTGAGGAGGTGCGTGAGTGGGTCACGTCCTCCTCAGGACAGGAGACAGGTCATGGCGGAAGAGGCCATCAACCCGTTACGCCGCAGAATGATCGAAGATATGACCATCCGCAACTTCGATCGTCGGACCCAGCAGTCCTACCTTCGAGCGGTGCGGTCGTGCTGCCGCTACTGTGAGCGGCGTCCCGATCAGCTCACCTTCGAGGATGTCCGCCGCTACCAGCTGCAGCTTGGTCAGTCCGGTCTGGCGCCGAGCAGCATCAACGTCGCGATGACGGCGCGTCGGTTCTTTTTCCGTGTGACGCTCGGGCGGCCTGAGGCGGTGGACTACATTCCGATCGCGCGGCAGCCCCAACGGCTACCGGTCGTGCTTACGCGTAGCGAGATCTCGCGGCTCTTGGCGGCCACCCCGAGCTTGAAGTGGCGCACCGCGCTCAGCGTCGCGTATGGCGCCGGGTTGCGGGCGTCGGAAGTGGTCGGACTGAAGGTCAGCGATATCGACAGCGAGCGGATGCGGATCCGGGTGCAGCAGGGCAAGGGGCGCCGCGACCGCGACGCGCTGCTCTCGCCCCAGCTCCTGACCACGCTTCGCGAGTGGTGGAAGACGACGCGGCCGCCGGCGTGGCTGTTCCCGAGCCCCTTGAACGCCTTCGAACCGGTGACCCCGCGCTCGCTCAACCGCGCCTTCCACGAGGCCCAGGGGCGCGCCGGGATCAGGAAGCCGGTCACCCTGCACACGCTGCGCCATTGCTTCGCCACCCACCTCCTGGAGCAGAACGTCGACGTCCGCGCGATCCAGGTCCTCCTACCGCCGCGACGGGCCCGGGCGGCGCAAGTGCATGACGCTGGAGCCCGCCGAGTTCATCCGGCGGTTCCTGATCCACGTCCTGCCCCAAGGCTTCCACCGCATTCGCCACTTCGGCCTGTTCGCCAACACGCGCCGCGCCGCCCACCTGGCCAAGCTCCGCACCCTGCTCAAACCCCAGCCGGCCCCGGCAGCCATCGAAGCAGCCAACGACAACGCCGCCATGGAGGACGCGTTTCCCTGTCCTGCTGTGGCGGCCGTATGCGGCTGATCGAGGTGTTCGAGCGCGGCGCCCACCCGGTGGGTGTAACGAGCGAGATAGGCCAGCACCGCCTCAGGCCCGGCGAATGGGCGCTTGGCGTAGACCACCCACTCGCGCCGGCGCAGCGGGGCTAGGCGGGCGGTGAAGGCGGCGCGGTCGGCGAGGCCCGCGAGGTCGCCGAAGAAGGCGAGCCGTCCTTCGGCATGGACGGCGGCGAGCCGGTCCAGGAACAGCCGCGAGAGCACTCGCACAGGCAGGAAGAAGCGCGGTCTGCACGAGACCCAGCTCTGGCCATCGAGCGACAGACCGCCGCCGGGCACGATGCAGTGGACGTGGGAGTGGTGGGTGAGCGCCGAACCCCAGGTATGCAGGACGGCTGTCAGGCCAAGGCGGGCGCCGAGATGCCTGCGATCCTTGCCGATGGTCAGCAGGGTCTCCGACGCGGCCTTGAACAGGATATCGTAGACCACGGCCTTGTTGTGGAAGCCGATGTCGGCGATCTCCGACGGCACGGTGAAGACCACGTGGTAGTACGCCACCGGCAGGAGCTCGGCCTCTCGAGCTTCAAGCCAGCGCTTGGCCGCCGCGCCCTGACACCTGGGGCAGTGCCGGTTACGACAGGAGTTGTAGGCGACCTGCACGTGAGCGCAGTTCTCGCACCGCTCCACATGGCCGCCGAGCTCGGCGGTTCGGCGTCGTCCTGAGCGGCTGGCGGAGGTTGCAGCAGGGCGCGGACCTTGGCCAAGTTGGCCGATCGGGCGGCGTTGGCGAACAGGCCATAGTCACGGATGTCCACCCGCTGCTCCAGCAGGTGGGTGGCGAAGCAGTGCCGCAGCGTATGAAGACAGACCGGCTTGGCGATCCCGGCGCGCCTAGCGGCCACGTGGAAAGCGCGGTTGAGCGAGCGAGGCGTCACATGCTCGAATGCGCTCAGCCGGTTGGGGAACAGCCACACCGCAGGCCGGGCCGTCTTCCACCAGTCCCGCAGCATCGCCAGGAGCTGGGGCGAGAGCAGCGCGTCCCGGTCACGTCGACCCTTGCCCTGCTCCACCCGGATCCGCATCCGCTCGCTGTGGATGTCGCCGAGCTTCAACGCCATCACCTCCGACGCCCGCAGCCCCGCCCCGTAAGCGACGCTGAGCGCGGTCCGCCACTTCAGCCCCGGCGCCGCGTCCAGCAGGCGCGCCACCTCCTGGGCGCTCAGCACGGTGGGCAGCCGCTGCGGCTCGCGCGCCATGGGGATGTAGTCCAGCGCCTCTGGCCGCCCGAGCGTCACGCGGAAGAAGAAGCGAAGCCCCACCATGGCGCCGTTGACGCTGCCCGGCGCCAGGCCGCTCTCCACCAAGTGCAGGCGAAAGGTCCGCACATCCTCGAAGGTCAGCTCCGAGGGCTTCTTGTTGCAGTACCGGCAGCAGGCGCGGACCGATCGGATGTAGACCTGCTGCGTCCCCTCACTAAGGTTGCGCACGGTGATATCTTCAAGCATTCTGCGGCGTAGCGGGTGCATGACCTCTTCCGTCATCACTCGTCTCCTGTCTAGGAGAGGACGTGGCTCATCCACGTTCCTCTTCAGACAGGAGGCTCCCGCTACCCACCTACACTGGCGCAATACTCCTACCGCGCGAGCGGTTTAGTACTTGGGCGCAAGTCACCGTGCCCGGCGCTATCTCTGTTCCGCCAACGCCGCCTCTTCACCCTTGATACGCTTGAAGTCGACCAGGCGCTTTCCTGGCTCGTCGCGGAAGGCGGCGCCGGTCGGTGACAGGGATCGCATGCGATCCAAACGGAAACAGCGGAGGTCGCTCGCCGTCTCGCACCACGCCACCAGCACCCAGACCGGCCCGAAGAAGCTGACCGACAGCGGACGGACGTCGCGCGTCGAGCCTCGGCCATTCAGCGCCTCGTAGTCGATCCGCAGCACGCGGCGATGCTGGGCCGCGCGCTTCAGCTCCAGGAGATCCACCGTTGGCGCCTGGCGCGTGACCCACTGCGGCGCGGAGAAGATATCTTGGTCCAGTCCCATCTGGGCGGCCGCCGGCAGTACGGCGCGGATCTTCGCCAGGGCCGATGCCGCTTGCCGGGCGACGGCGCCGTCGCTCCAGGCCGCCAGCACCCGGATGCCGAGCGCCATAGCTTCGGCTTCCTCGGCCGTGAGGTTGAGCGGCGGCAGATGGTAGGCGGGTTCCAGCGTGTAGCCCACGCCCGCCTCTCCGCGAATGGGACCCCTGTGCGGATCAGGGCGTCCACGTCGCGGTACACGGTGCGAACCGACACCTCCAGCGCGGCGGCGAGTTCGCTGGCGGTGGAGACCGGACGACTTCTCAGCGCCTCCATCAAGGCAAGCAAGCGGTCGGCGCGACGCGTCATGCTGACACCACGCTGTCAGGAGGAGGCGTGCACAATGGCTGAGCTCCGCTCAGGTGCACAGGGGGATCGATGGGGACGGTGGATGAAGCGGTCGCCACGTTCGAGCGCAACATCGCGGCGCAGACCGGACGCGCCGTCGAGGCCTGGGTGGAGGCTGTGCAGGCGAAGGGCTTGGCCAAGCACGGGCAGGTGGTCGCCTGGCTGAAGACAGAGCATGGCCTCTCCCATGCTCACGCCAACCACGTGGCCAAGCAGGCGTCGGCGGCCGCCGCGCCGCGATCGATGGACGATCCCGTCGCGCACCTGTTCGAGGGCGGCAAAGCGGCGCTGCGACCCCTCTACGACCGGCTTACCGGTGAACTGCTGGCGTTCGGGCCGGAGGTCGAACTCGCCCCAAAGACGGCCAACGTAAGCGTTCGCCGGCGCAGGCAGTTCGCCCTCGTCCAGCCATCGACCCGCACGCGCCTGGACCTCGGCCTGATCCTGGCGCGTCAGCCGGCCGGCCGGCTGGAGGCGTCGGGCAGCTTCAACGCCATGTTCAGTCATCGCGTGAAGCTCGCCCGGCCCGAGGACGTCGACGCGGAGCTGATCGCCTGGGCGAGGGAAGCCTACGATGCCGCCGGCTGACGCGACGCGGTCTGCGCATGATCCCAAGGCCCTGCAGGCGATCCTGACCCAGGCCGCGCCGCCCGACCTGGAGCTGTCGTTCCGGCCGATGTTCGGTGGGATCATGGGCTATGTGGACGCCGAGGTCTTCGCCTCGCTGTCCGACGTCGGCTTGGCGCTGAAGCTCGCCGGGGCCGATCGAGAGGCGCTGCTGGCCGAACCCGGGGCTTGCCCGCTGCAATACGAACCAAGCTCGCCGCCAAGCCGGTCCGACGTCGTCGTGCCTGATACGATGCTTTCGGACCCAGACGCCCTCAAGCGATGGATCGTCTGCTGCGCGGCCGGCCTGCCCCCACGACGAGAAGGACGCAAGAGGCAATGACCGAAGACACAAAGGCGCGCATCGCCTTCGTCGAGCTGCCCGCCCGTGACCTAAGAGCCGCGAAGGCTTTCTACGAAGCGGTGTTCGGCTGGAGCCTGACCGACTTCGGTCCGAGCTACGCGTGCACCATGACGGCCGATGTGGACCTCGGATTGCAGGGGGACATGGCCGAGGCGCCGACCGCCCCCCTGCCGGTGGTCAAGGTCGATGATCTGGAGGCGGCGGAAACGGCCGTCTTGCAGGCTGGTGGCGTTGTGGTGCAACCCATCTTCGCTTTCCCAGGTAGTCGCCGCTTCCACTTCACCGATCCTGGCGGGATGGAGCTGGCGATCATGCAAGTGGACGATGCCCCAGCACCTTAGGCGTGCTCGAAGGGCCTGGACGTCGGCTACCTTCACCGGCTCCGCAGCCGCTGAAGGACAGAGGGGAAGCGTCGGGAAAGCGGGACCCGCAGGTCGGGGCTGAGTTCCAGAGTGTAGTCGCCGGAGCCTGCAGGCTCCAGGCTGCGGATCCGGCGGAGGTTCACGAGCCAGGACCTATGCGTCCGCTCGAGGCCGAACTCGCCCAGGCGCACGGCGAGATCGCTCAGCGTCGCCCGCATCAGCGGGCGGCGACCATCGGCGAGGTGGAACTCTGCGTAATTGCCGTCGGACTTGATCGCCAGGATATCCTGCGGGCTGATACCCAGGGTTCGCGGGCCTTCCAGGAGGTCGAAGGTCGTTGGGAGCGGCTCGGACTTGGGCGCGGCGGCGGCCTCAGGCTTGGCTTCGGCTCCTTGCGCGGCGATAAGGTGGAAGACGCCCGCCAGCACGAGGTAGGCGAGCAGGTCCTTGCGGTACTCGTAAAGGGCGGCGCCCGGCTCCACCCGGTAGTGGAAGCCGAGAGCGCCATAGATGAAGATCCTCAGCGCCATCATGAAAGTGACGTGCAGGGCGGAGAAGACGAGGGTGGCGACGCCGTGCACCAGCAGCGTCCGCCCCCACCGGTGCCGCGCGGGCGGCGCCAGGCGCAGCGCGACATAGATGAGAGGACAGGCGAGCAGCTCGGCCACGCCGCTGGTCGCTTCCCAGGTGATCGGCTCCCAGGCCGCCAGGTGCTCCCCGCGCCGCCCCGCGTTGTGCAGCGCGCTCAACACATTGACGATGTCGACCAAGGTGATCAGCCCGGCGGCGACGCCGTAGGCGCGCCAGAATGGCTGCAGAAGGCCGCTACTCGTCCCTGACGATGCGCCGCTCGTCCCAGCGGGAAGGCGCTGGTCCCACAGGCCCCACCACCAGGCCCTCGCGCCCGGACCTGCGGTCCTCTCGTCTGGTGACATCGCATCCACGGTAGCGAGGTGTGCACATGGACGGGCGCGGGCTCAAGCATCCAGGTCGTCGCGAGGTCCTGGGCGCTCTCGCTGCAGCGGCTTTGCCGACGAGCGGTCATGCGCTGGGGAGCGGGGCGCCGTTTCGGCGCGTGCGCCCTGGCGAGCCGGGCTGGCCGGATGAGCGAGCCTGGGCGGAGCTGGCGCAGGCCCTGGGCGGAAGGTTGGCGCGCGTGAGCTTGCCGCGCCTTGATACGGCGGACGCGCCCCGCCTGCTTGCTGACCCGTTCGGGCTCCGCGATCAGGCGGGGCTGACCCAGTCGTCAGGATGGCTGGACGCCTGGCGTTCCACGCCGAGCGCCTACGTGGTGTGGGCGCGAAAGGCCGCAGACGTAAGCGCCGCGATCCACTTTGCTGCCGCTCACCGCCTGCGGCTGGTAGTGAAGGGCGCAGGCCACAGCTATCTCGGCGGCTCCAGCGCACCGGATTCGCTCCTCGTCTGGACGCGCGACATGGAGGACATCGCCCTCCACGACGCCTTCACGCCCGCCGGTTCGGACGCGCCACCCCTACCGGCCGTGTCGGTCGGGGCTGGTTGCATCTGGGGCCACGTCTACGATGCGGTCCCCACCCGCGGCGGACGCTACGTCCAGTGTGGGGGATGCACCACGGTGGGCGTCGCCGGCCTGGTGCAGAGCGGCGGCTTCGGCAGCTTTTCCAAGCGCTACGGCTTAGCGGCCGCGAGCCTGCTGGAGGCGGAGCTGGTCACGGCTGACGGAGTGATCCGCGTGGTCAACGCCGCCCAGGAACCCGATCTCTTCTGGGCGCTAAAGGGCGGAGGAGGTGGGACCTTCGGCGTGGTGACGCGCCTGACGTTGAAGACCCACGACCTGCCCAGCACCTTCGGTTTCGTCCACTGGTCGCTGCGAGCGAACTCCGACGCCGCCTTCCAGACCCTGCTGGCGCGCTTCGTCGACGTTTACGCCGAACGGCTCCTGAACCCGCACTGGGGTGAACAGGCAAGCGCCCGGCCGAGGAACCGGTTCGAGGCGCTCATGCTGTTCCAGGGCCTCGACGAAGCGGCGGCGCGGGAGGCGTGGCAGCCGTTGGTGGAGTTCGTGGCGGCGCATCCAGCCGACTACCGGGAGGAGGAGTCGCTGCTGGTCGCCGCCTTTCCCGCCCAGCGCTTCTGGGACGAGGCGTTCCTTAAACCCACCTTGCGGCCGTGCTCAAAGCCGACGAGCGGCCGGGTGCACGCGCGGGTGACTGGTGGTGGGCCGGCAACACGGAGGAGGCGGGCACCTTTTGGCACGGCTACCAATCCGCTTGGCTGCCGACCACTCTGCTTCAGCCCGGCCAGCGCCGGGTCTTCGCCGACGCCTGGTTCGAGGCGAGCCGCCATTGGTCCACCACGCTGCACTTCAACAAGGGGTTGGGAGGCGCGCCGGCGGAGGCGCGGGCCGCTTCCGCCGACACGGCCATGAGCCCGCAGGTGCTGGACGCCTTCGCCCTGGCCATCATCGCCATGGACGGACGCTCCGCTTATCTCGCCACACCGGATGTGGACGATGCGCGCGCGGACGCAGCGTCCGTCCGCACCGCCATGACGGCCCTGCGGCGGGCGGCACCGGCTGCGGGCAGCTACTTGTCAGAATGCGACTACGCCTTGGCCGACTGGCGGGAGGCGATCTGGGGCCACCACTACGCCAGGCTGGAGCGCATCAAGCAGTGCTACGACCCGGACGGCCTGTTCACCGTCCACCATGGTGTAGGTAGCGACCGCTGGAGCGCGGACGGATTCACGCGCTCGATCTAACCAAATAAGTGTCCGCTATCGATCTGTAAAAAAAGGTCTGGTTTACCCTCGCCTGCGGACCTCGCGAGCGCGTCAGAGCGTCCGTGAGGGGGCCCTGGAATGTCATGTTTCCGGCAGAATGCTCGCGACGGCCTGTGGGCGCGTCGGACTCTACCGGATTGTCAGAGGAGTTGCACCGGCCAACGTTTCGGAGGACGGCGCGGGCTCGTCGGGTTTTCGCCTCGTCCATGTCTGAACAACGTGCGCGCTGCAGCGGTTGCGGCAATCGGATCGTGTAACCCGCGCGTCAGCGACGCTGGCTTGTTGAACTTCCTGTCCTAGGGTCTGTAGAGATTCATCGGGAGTGTATGACGGCGGCGGCGAGCTGGATCA
>CAXUEN010000035.1:0-12347 GCA_964249945.1 uncultured Caulobacteraceae bacterium
CGTCGCCGCGACGGACGTGCCGGCCGGCGCGGCCTCAGGCGGCGCGCTGGGCTGCGTCGCCACCGGAGCCGGCCCGCTCGGCGCACTGGGGGCGCTGACCTGCGCCAGTGCCGGAGTCGCACTGACCAACGCCAAACCGCTGGTGATCAGCAGAACCCTCTTAAAGGACGTACGCATATTCCCCCCAGTTCGACGCCGCATCTTTGCGGTCACCTTGGAAAAACCGCCCAGCCAAACTCACCGGACACAAACCGACGTTCACAGACCAGCCCAGAAGATGTTCTCTCTAACCCCGTCATTCGTACAATAACATGCCGGCCTAGCTGAGCTAGGAAGCGCCATATCGCGGCCGCGATGTTGAAGATCCGATTACCCGCCGGACGGAGGGGCCTTTGGAGGACGCGCGGCTCCATTATGTAAACAACTGATATTACATGATTTTCAGGAGACGTTCTGGCCGCAGCCAGGACGGACCGCGTGAGCATGACGGCTGCGAAACCTCCTATGCGCCGAAACGACGCGCCATCTTTTCGGCGGATCGCAGCAAGACGAGCCTTCGCAGCCTGCGCTCCGGCGGAAGCCGATGGGGCGCGCGCAGCCCCGTCGGCGCGAGACATCTCTCCGGACGGCGAGCAGCCGCCCGGCGCGGCGCTCAGGCGATCGCGCCTGCGGCCTTGAGCGCCTCGATCCGGTCCCACTCCATCCCGATCTCCATCAGGAAGGTCTCCGTATGTTCGGAGGCCTGGGGAGCCCGGATCGTGCTGACGGGCGCGTGGTTGAACTGGACCGGGCCGCGCACGAGCTTCAGCGGCGGCCCGCCGTCGGCCGCCTCCACCTCGAAAACCATGTCGTTGGCCAGCGCCTGCTCGTCCTTGGAGAAGTCGAGCATGGTCTGGATGGGCGCCCACTGCCCCTTCAGCGTGCGAAGGTGTTCGCGCCAGTAGGCGAACGGCTTGGCGGCGAAGGCCTTGACGAGCAGATCGCTTACCGCCTCCCAGTTCGTCATCACGGCGTGGGCGTCGCAGAACCGGGGATCGGCCGCCGCCTCCGGCAGGCCCATGTGCTCGAACGTGTCGCGGATGAACGGGCCGGGGGACAGGATCGACAGCGCGATGCCCCCGCCATCCGACGTATAGAAGTAGCCCAGGAACGGATTGCCCGGCGAGCCGCCCGACCGCGGCACACGGGCTTGCGGATTGAGGCCGGTGTCCATCGCCATGTCGATCGCCATGCCCGACGTCCACCACGCCGTGCTCATCAGCGACACGTCCGTCTCGACCGCCTCGCCCGTCATCGCGCGATGATAGAGGGCGGCCGAGATGCCGCCGGCGATGTACATGGCGCCGATGGAGTCGCCGAAGGCGGCGATCGGCTGCATGATCGTGCCCTCGGTCCCAGGCGGCGTGACGGCGGCGCCGACCCCGCCCCGCGCCCAGAAGGTGGTGCTGTCATAGCCGCCGGCGTCGCGCTCCGGACCCTTGTCGCCGTGTCCGGTGCCGCGCGCATAGATGATGTTTGGATTGACCGCGCGGATATGTTCGACGTCAAACTTATTCTTCTGGCGCACCGAGGCGCGATAGTTGGTGAGGAAGACGTCGGCCGTCTTGGCGATCTCGTAGATTACCTCCTGGCCTTCGGGCGTGGAGATGTCGACGCCGACGCTGCGCTTGCCGCGGTTGGGGTGCTCCATCATGGTGTTGCGCAGCGGGTCGATCTTCAGGCCGCCCAGGTTGATGAAGCCGCGCTGAGTGTCGCCGCGCACGGGATGCTCTATCTTGATGACGTCCGCGCCCCAGTCGGCGAGGACGCCCCCCGCGGCCGGCACGAAGGTAAATTGCGCGACTTCCAGGACGCGGACGCCCTTCATCACCAGAGTCATAGGCTGAGCATCCTGTAATCTGTCCTCATACTTTGCCTGAGCTCGCCGCCCTGGCGACTCCATGTGAGGCTGGTGGGCGACTGATCGCGGGACCGATCAGCCACGCCATGACCTCAGACCAGTTCGGCGGCGGCCATTGTCTTCACCTCGATCGGGGACGCCACCGACGCCGGCATGCCGATCGTCTTGATCTGCAGGTACTCTTCGAAGCCCGCCTCGCCCCACTCGCGCCCGATGCCGCTCTGCTTGTAGCCGCCGAACGGGACGTCCGGATGGCACCAGACGCCGCCGTTGACGCTGTAGGTGCCAGCCCGGATGCGCTTGGCGATCTTCATGCCGCGGTCGAAGTCGCCCGTCACCACGGCCCCGGAGAGGCCGTAGACGCTGTCGTTGGCGATGCGGATCGCATCCTCGTCGTCCTCGAACGGGATGACCACGAGCACCGGCCCGAAGATCTCCTCCTGGGCGATCTTCATCTTGTTGTCGACGTCGACGAAGCAGGTCGGCTCCACGAAAAAGCCGCCCGGCTTGTCGGCGGGGATGCCGCCGCCCGCGATCAGTCGGGCGCCCTCAGCCTTGCCCGCCTCGATATAGCCCATCACGCGCTGACGCTGCCGCTCGGAGATCAGCGAGCCCATGAAGTTCTCGCGGTCGTCAAAGTCGCCCCACTTCACGTGAGCGTAGGCCTGCTGCAGGATGGCTACGCCCTCGTCGTACCGGCTGCGCGGCAGCAGCAGGCGAGTGCAGTTCGCGCAGCCTTGGCCGGCATGGTAAATCTGCATCGACTGGGCCACCGACATCGCGTAGTCGGGAGCGTCCTCCAGGATGATGAGCGCGGACTTCCCACCAAGCTCAAGGAAGACCCGCTTCAAGGTCTGGGAGCCCCGCTCCATGATCCGCTTGCCGGTCGCCGTCGATCCGGTGAAGGTGACGAGATCTACGCGCGGGTCGCCGGTCAGCATCTCGCCCAGCATTGACGGATGCTCGCCGGTCACCACGTTGAACACGCCCGGCGGGAAGCCCGCCTGCGCCGCCAACTCGCCGATGACGGCGCCGGAGAGCGGGGTCTCAGGCGCGGGCTTCAGGATTACCGTGCAGCCCGCGAGAAGGGCCGGGACCAGCTTGCCGACATCTACGTAGAGGGGCACGTTCCAGGGCGTGATTGCGGCCACCACGCCGAAGGCCTCGCGCCGGATGATCCGCCGGGACTGGCTGAAGAAGGCCTCGGCGATCCCCTTGTCCTGCTCCCACTTGAACTCGTCGAAGACCTTCAGCGTGCCTTCGAAGGCGTCCAGCGCGAACTGGACCTGCGGACCCAGGATCGTGCCCCACGCGGCCCCACCTTCGTTCCGCACGATCTCGATGATGCGGTCGCGATTGGCGTTCATCAGCTCGCCCAGCCGCGCCACCAAAGCGCGCCGACGAGCGTGGTCGGTGGACCAGTCGGTCTCGTCAAAGGCGCGGCGGGCGGCGGCGATCGCCTCTTCCATGTCCTCCGCCGACGCGTCGGCCGCCTCGCCGACGACCTCGCCCGTCCAGGGGCCGACGTCCTTGTAGGTCCGGCCACCCGCGGCGTCGCGCAGGACCCCGTTCACGTAGAGCTGCCCAGTCGCCAGAGTCACCATGCTTGGTCCCCTCCATTCGGGTCCGTCGCCGCGTTCTTGCGCGGGGCTATCAAGACCTTGATCACCACCCGCGCCCCGAAGATGCGCAGCGTCCGATCGCACGCATAGACCGGCCGCTCCGGAGCAGCCAGGAACACCCGTAAAGATCGCCAAGACGATGCCGGCGCCAAGGCGATCAGTCCCGCGCCAGCAGCAAGGCGGTCGCGTAGATGCCGCCACCGGCCGCCGCCACCGCCACCTTGGGATCGCCCGGGATCTGGCGGGCGCCGCCCTTGCCACGAAGCTGGAGCGCCGCTTCATGTGCGAAGCCGAAGCCGTGCAGCCGTCCGCCCGCGATCTGTCCGCCGCCGGTGTTGAGCGGCAGCTCGCCGTCCACCGCGATGCGCTGTCCGCCCTCGATGAACCGGCCCACCTCGCCGAGCTCGCAGAAGCCCAACCCCTCGAGCCACTGGCAGGCGATGAAGCTGAAGCCGTCGTAGAGCTGGACGGTGTCGACGTCCTTCGGCTTGTAGTCCGTGTGTTTCCAGAGCTGGGCGCCAGCGTAGTAGCAGGGGTAGTAGTCCGCTTGGTCCCAGCTCAGCTTGTCGACCCCGGCCGCCATGGCGGCGACCCGGATGGGGGTACAGCTCACCTCGTCGATCGCATCGCCCGCCGAGACGATGATCACCGTGGAGGCGTCGGTGTAGCGGTCGCAGTCATAGATGCACAACGGCGTGGAGATCGGCCGCGCCGCCATGTATTCGTCCAGGCTCAGTGACTCTTGCACCAGCGCCTTGGGGTTGTGCAGGCCGTTGGCGCGGGCGGTGAGCGAAATCTGGGCCAGCTGCTCGCGGGTCATGCCATAGCGATGCATGTGGCGCATGGCGAACTGCGCGAAGTCGTTCACGGCGGAGTAGTGGTGGAACGGCGTCAGCCAGGACGGCCAGCCGTCTACACGGGCGGGCTGGGCTGCGGGCCACTCGTCGGGGCGGGCCAGCGCCGCGGCCTCATAGACGGTGCGGAAACAGATGACGTGGCGGGCCTGCCCCGCCTTCACCGCGCCGACCGCTGCGACCACCGCACCGAGCTGGGAGGTCTGCTCGACCCCGCCGGCGAAGAAGGTCGCCTTGATGCGGAGCGCCTCGACCAGCTCCTCGGCGCCCACCGGCGAGAAGCCGAGATAGCCGCCCATCCGCCCCGGATAGGTGGAGACCCCGTCGATCTGGTCCAGCGTCAGCCCCGCTTCGTCCAAGGCTTCACGGACCGCATCGACGGTGAGCAGCATCGGATGGCGCGTCACGCGCCGGCCGACCTTCGACATGCCCACGCCCGTGACGTAGGCTTCCGCGGACGCCATCTCAGGCCACCTTCTCGAACAGGGGAAGGTAGACGTCGTCCTGCTGCTCGAACACGACCTGGACCTTGTCGCCGATCCGCACCTCCTCGGCTGGGCAGCCGACGACGTTGCTGGTCAGGATGACGTCCTGGGCGCCGTCTATGGCGATACGGGCGATGACGTAGGGCGTCTCCAGGTCCGGCCGCCATTTCTGGTAATTGACCGTGTAGGTATCGACCGTGCCGGTCCCGGCCACCACCTGCGGCTCCAGCCGGTCGGACAGGCACGTGTGGCAGACCGGATAGGGCGGGTGGATGAAGGTCGCGCAATCCTGGCACTGGAGCAGGCGCAGCTTGCCATCCGCCCCGCTCTGCCAGAAGAACCGGTTGTCTACAGTGAGACGCGGCAACACCCGCTTGGCCATGCAGTCCGTCCGCCCTGTCGCCTGCGCATCATCACGGTTGGCGTGCGCCCTTGCGGGATTGGTGAGGTCTAGGGCTGGCGGCTGGCAAGCGTCGGGCGCCCGATATCGCCGCGGTGATGCCGCCTCAGCCAGGCGTCACCACCGCCGACGACAGGGTCAGGCGTAGTAGGCCAGCACCCGGGACTCGACGCTGCTGCGCGAGGGCGCGTCCTTGCCCACCAGGGGGTTGGCGAAGGCGCTGTGCGGCACCCGCTGCGGGCGCGATTTGTCGGAGTCCCAGGCCTTGAAGACCAGCGCCTCGTTCACGGTCATGTTGCTGAAGTAGGTCCAGCGGTTGGCGGGGTTCGGCCGGTAGACCATGGTCATCGACTTGAAGGGGTCGGCGGCACCCGGGAGGTCCAGGATCGCCTCGGCCTCCTCCTCGTCGGCGGTGGAGACAGTGCGGGCGTCGCAGACCGCCAGCGGCAGGTCCTGCGGCGGGTCGGAGAAGACGCGCCAGACGTTGTAGACCGCGCAGCGCGAATAGCCGTCCAGCGTCTCGCCGACCTGCTCCAGGATCGCCTTCGAGGTCTCGTCGGTGAAGTCCGCATGCGGGAAGCGCGCGGGCCGGTCGTCGCTGGACTTGACGTAGTCGGTCCGCTTGCGGCCGAACCGGACGCCGACGCCCAGGCCCACCGCGAAGAAGGCGCCGGTCAGCTTGCAGATCAGGGCCGCCGACTCGTCGGGATACTGGCTCTCCAGCGTGGCTTGGTCCATGAAGTCCTTGATGCCGGTGTGATGGGGCACGAGCTGGAAGCCCTGACGGTCGAGGCTGAAGGCGCCGACGTCGCTGCGCCCGTCATGGATGGGCACTTCGACGGGCACGACGCGCATGGTCGTCTTGCTTCGGTCCTCGGTATAGTAGCACAGCGGCTGCGAGGGATCGTCGGTCGGCGGATCGCGCAGATAGTCGAACGTAGCCTCCACATCGCCGGTCGGGAACGTGCTCATCTCGATACCTCCGTTGTTTTCGTGGCGTCTGGACTTTGCTGCGACGTCAGGGCCGGGATCAGCACCAGCCGGTCGATGATCAGGCTCATCTCTTCGGCCGAGCGGCCCTGGCCCCGCTCCAGCCACCAGCCGATGATGGTCAGCACCGACGTCACCATGTGGACGGGCCCAAGGCTCTCCGGCAGCCAGGAGCCCCGCGCCGTCTCCGAGATGTCGACCTGGGTGATGGCCCGGGCGAGGATCTGCTCGCGCACGGCGTTGCGGGCGCCGCCGGCCAGCAGCGCCACGCAGAGCGGACGCCGCTCCTCCACGAAGCGGCAGAGGGTCAGGGCGGCGGACCGGCTGTCGGCGGCGCGCACGAGCGGCGCCAGCCTCAGGATCATCGCGCTGATCAGCTCCTCCGCCGCGTCGGCGAGCAGCGCGGCCTTTTCGGGATAGTGGCGGAAGAAGGTCGCGTAGCCGACCCCGGCCGTCCGGGCGATCTCGCTCACGGAGATGTCGTCGAACGGCTTCTCTCCGGCCAACTCCAGCACGGCCGCCCGCAAGGCTGCGCGCGAGCGAACCTGCCGCGCATCCAAAGGCCTTGACTCTGATACAAGATCAGCCGTAACCATGAGACAGCGTGTATCATATCTAGGATCGTTGGCAACCACCTTCCTTGCTCCGGAGATGCAGAGCTTCCGCACCGCAGCGGCGATATCTGCCGCGGCGCAAGGGATTGCGGGAAAGCAGGGCGACGAAGATGGCGTACAAAGCGCTGTCGTAAGCACTCGCGATCTTGAACTGTCCGGGCCGCGGGTCGAGCGGCGCGGATCGACTGAAGAAACGCCGGCTTGGTCGGCTTGGAGCCACACATGTTCGACATGCTCATCCGCGGCGGCAAGATCATCGACGGGACGGGCGCCCCGGCCAAGCTCGGCGACGTGGCCATCAAGGACGGCCGCATCGCCGCCGTGGGCGTCGTCGAGGGCGAGGCGCGCGAGACGATCGATGCGCAAGGCGCGCTCGTCACGCCCGGCTTCATCGACGTCCACACCCACTACGACGGCCAGTTCCTCTGGGACGACCGGCTGGAGCCCAGCTTCTCCAACGGGGTGACCACCGCGATCGGCGGGAACTGCGGCGTCGGCTTCGCCCCTGTGCGCCAGGGCTATCGCCAGAAGCTCATCGAGATGATGGAGGGTGTGGAGGACATCCCGGGCATCGTGCTCGACGAGGGGCTCGACTGGGACTGGGAAAGCTTCCCCGACTATCTCGACCGGCTGGACGCCCGCCAGTACACGATCGACGTCGCCACCCAGCTCGCCCATGCGCCGCTTCGCGTCTATGTGATGGGCGACCGCGCGCTCGGCCACGAGAAGGCCACCGACGCGGACATCGCCGAGATGGAGCGGCTGACCCGCGAGGCGATGGCGGCGGGCGCCGTCGGCGTCTCCGGCTCGCGCATCCTGGAACACCGGTCGAGCGTCGGCGAGCACGTCTTCGGCACATTCGCCGAGGACCGCGAGGTGCTGGCGCTCGCCCGCGCCATGGGGGAGACGGGCCGGGGCGTGTTCCAGATCGTGCCGCTCGGCGGCGGCGGCGACACGATGGGCACCCAGGCCACGCCCGAGGAGCGCGACGACGAGCACGCCCGCTTCGAGGCCATCGCGCAGGAGTCGCACCGGCCGGTGACCTACCTGCTGCACCAGTTCAACCACGACCGCGAGGACTGGCAGAGGATGCTCACGGCGACCGAGCGGGCCAATGCGAAGGGCATGGAGCTGCACCCGCAGGTCGCCGCCCGCGGCGTAGGCCTGCTGCTGGCGCTCGACGGCTACCACCCCTTTCGGTGCAAGCCTTCTTACCTGAAGATCGCCCACCTGCCGTTGCCTGAGCGTGCGGCGGCGATGCGCGATCCCGAACGCCGGGCTGCGATTCTGTCCGAACGGAACGTGTCGGTAGAGCAGGCGCCGTCGGCCCGAATACTGAACGCAGCCAAGACCTACGCCAAGATACTCGACCGTTTCTACGTCATGCGGCCGCCCATCGACTACGAGCCCGACGAGTCGATGAAGCTTTCCACCCTCGCCGCAGGCCAGGGCAAGACCTTGGAGGAGGCCGCCTACGACGTATACGCCGAGGGTGACGGCGGCGCCATGCTGGCCAACTACGTCATGAACTACTCCGACGGCGATCTGAACGCGGTGGGCGAGATGCTGGCGCACCCCGACACGATCAGCGGCCTGGGTGACGGCGGGGCGCACCTGCAGATGATCTGCGACGCTTCCATGACCACCTATCACCTGACCCATTGGGCGAGGGACCGGAAGCGGGGCCCGACCTTGCCGCTGGAGCAGATGGTGCACAAGCTCACGGGCCAGGTGGCCGACGTCTACGGCTTCAGGGACCGCGGCGTAATCGAGGTGGGCCGCCGGGCCGACCTCAACGTCATCGACTTCCAACGGCTGGAGAACGGCATGCCGCACATGGTGTTCGACCTGCCTCAGGGCAGCGCCCGCCTGCTGCAGGACTCCCGCGGCTACATCGCCACGATCGTCAACGGCGTCGTCACCCGCCGCAACGACGAAGAAACCGGCGCCCGGCCTGGCCGGCTGCTGCGCCTGGCCGCTTGAGCGATCAAGCCACACCGTGGGTTTGCGGCCTGCGCCGCGCAAGCGCGTGAGGACCGTCGACTAGAGCGACGGCTCAGCACGCATGGGCGCCGGCTGTTCGGCGATCGCCTTCGTCGCGGGCGTCATCGGCCGGGCGATGTCTCTGCGCCCATATGGGAGGCGCACATGATCCAGCGATATGAGAGGAAGGGACAGAGGCAAGGACGAGCATGGCCGCGACCCGCACCCTGACCCACCTCCAGCGGCTGGAGGCCGAAAGCATCCATATCCTGCGGGAGGTGGTGGCCGAGGCCGAACGTCCGGTGATGCTCTATTCGGTGGGCAAGGACTCAGCGGTCATGCTGCACCTGGCGCGCAAGGCCTTCTATCCTTCGCCGCCGCCGTTCCCACTGCTGCACGTGGATACGACCTGGAAGTTCAAGGCCATGTACGAGCTGCGCGACCGGGCGGCCCGCAACGCCGGAATGGAGCTGCTCGTCTACCAGAACCCCGAGGCGCAGGCGCGCGGCATCAACCCGTTCGACCACGGCCCGGTCCACACCGACATGTGGAAGACCGAGGGGCTGAAACAGGCGCTGGACAAGTACGGCTTCGATGCGGCCTTCGGCGGCGCCCGGCGCGACGAGGAGAAGTCCAGGGCCAAGGAGCGGGTGTTCTCCTTTCGCTCCCAGAATCACCGCTGGGATCCCAAGAACCAGCGTCCGGAGCTTTGGAACCTCTACAACGCCCGCAAGGCCAAGGGCGAGAGCATCCGGGTCTTCCCGATCTCCAATTGGACCGAGCTCGACATCTGGCAATACATCCACCTGAACGATATCGAGATCGTGCCCCTCTACTTCTCCGCACCGCGGCCCACCTACGTGCATGACGGCCAGCTCTTCATGGCCGACGATCCGGAGCGGCTGGAACGGGTGATGGGCCGCCGGCCGGAGATTACGGAGCGCTCGATCCGCTTCCGCACGCTCGGCTGCTTTCCCCTGACCGGCGCAGTGGAGAGCAGGGCCTCTACGCTGCCGGAGGTCATCCAGGAGATGCTGCTCACCACCACCAGTGAGCGCCAGGGCCGGGTCATCGACAAGGACGCCGGCGACGCCTCTATGGAGAAGAAGAAGCAGGAGGGCTACTTCTGATGGCCGAAGACGCCACCCTCGCGCCGAGCACGGCGGAGCCGGACGCCGCGGCCGCCTCCGTCTACGAGGCCGACCAGTTGATCGCCCAGGACATCGACGCCTATCTGGAGCTGCACCAGCACAAGAGCCTGCTCCGCTTCATCACCTGCGGCTCGGTGGACGACGGCAAGTCCACCCTGATCGGGCGGCTGCTCTACGACAGCAAGATGATCTTCGAGGACCAGCTGGCGGCGCTGGAGGCGGACTCCAAGCGCGTGGGCACCCAGGGCGGCGAAATCGACTTCGCCCTCTTGGTCGATGGCCTCGCCGCCGAGCGCGAGCAGGGCATCACCATCGACGTGGCCTACCGCTTCTTCGCCACCGAGAAGCGCAAGTTCATCGTCGCCGACACCCCCGGCCACGAGCAGTACACACGCAACATGGTCACCGGCGCGTCCACCGCCGACTTGGCCGTGATCCTGATCGATGCGAGGAAGGGCGTGCTGATCCAGACCCGGCGCCACAGCTACCTCGCCCACCTGATCGGCATCCGCAACCTCGTGCTCGCGGTCAACAAGATGGACCTGGTGGGATACGACCAGGCGCGTTTCGACGAGATCGTCGCCAATTACCGCGCTTTCGCAGCCTCCATCGGCGTCACCGACTTCGTCGCTATGCCGATCTCCGGCTTCAAGGGCGACAACATTACAGCGCCGAGCGCGAATACGCCCTGGTATTCCGGACCGACGCTGATGGGTCACCTGGAGGCGGTCGAACTCGACGTCGCCTCCGCCCAGGCCAAGCCGTTCCGCATGCCGGTCCAGTGGGTCAACCGTCCCAACCTGGACTTCCGAGGCTTCTCGGGCCTGATCGCGACGGGCGGGGTGAAGCCCGGCGATGCGGTGCGGGTGCTGCCCTCGGGCAAGACCTCCACCGTCTCGCGCGTGGTGACCTTCGACGGTGACCTCGACCTGGCGGTCGCCGGCCAGTCGGTGACCCTGACGCTGGCCGACGAGATCGACTGCTCCCGGGGTGACGTGATCGCCATTGCCGACGATCCTCCCCAGGCCGCAGACCAGTTCGAGGCCACCATCGTGTGGATGGCCGACGAGGAGATGCTGCCCGGCCGCCCCTACTGGCTGAAGTCGGCCACCCAGACGGTGACCGCGACGATTCAGGCGCCTAAGTACCAGGTCAACGTCAACACCCTGGAGCACCTGGCGGCCAAGACGCTGGAGCTGAACGCCATCGGCGTCGCCAACCTGTCCACCGACCGCCCGCTGGTGTTTGAGCCCTACGCCGACAACCGCACGGCCCCCAACAAGACCTTGGGCGGCTTCATCCTGATCGACAAGATCACCAACGCCACTGTGGCGGCGGGGATGATCCACTTCTCGCTCCGCCGCAGCCAGAACGTCCACTGGCAGGCCACCGACATCAGCCGCGAGACGCATGCGAGGCTGAAGAACCAGACGCCGGCGGTGCTGTGGTTCACCGGGCTCTCGGGCGCCGGCAAGTCGACCATCGCCAACCTCGTCGAGAAGAAGCTGGTGCGGATGAACCGCCACACCTTCCTCCTCGACGGCGACAATGTCCGCCATGGCCTGAACAAGGACCTGGGCTTCACCGACGCCGACCGGGTAGAGAACATTCGCCGGGTGGGCGAGGTCGCCCGGCTGATGACCGACGCGGGGCTGATCGTGATCACCGCCTTCATCTCGCCCTTCCGGGCCGAGCGCGAGATGGTCCGCCAGATGCTGGCCCCGGGAGAGTTCATCGAGGTCCACATCGACACCACCCTGGCGGAGGCGGAGCGGCGCGACGTCAAGGGCCTCTACGCCAAGGCGCGGAGCGGCCAACTGAAGAACTTCACCGGCATCGACAGTCCCTACGAGGCCCCGGTCGATCCCGAGATCCGCATCGACACCACGTCGATGACGCCCGACGAGGCCGCCGACGCCATCATCGCCAGGCTGATCCCGTGACCGACGCCGAACTCGCCGCCCACATCGCCGATGTGGCGGGCAAGCTGCTGCGGGACCTGCAGGCGTCCGGCCTGTTCTCCGGCAAGGCGCTCGGCGCCGCCGGGGACCGGGTGGCCAACGCCTTCATCATGGAGGCGCTGCGCACCAACCGGCCGCACGACGCCATCCTCTCCGAGGAGGAGGCGGACAACGCCGCACGCCTGTCGGCGGCGCGGGTGTGGATCGTCGACCCCCTCGACGGCACCCGCGAGTACAGCGAGGGCCGGACGGATTGGGCGGTACACGTGGCGCTCGCGGTCGACGGCTATGCGGCGCTGGGCGCAGTGGCCCTGCCGGGGCTTGGCCTTACGCTCTGTTCCAGCGCCTGTGCGCCGGCGCCGGAGGCCGCCGCGCGCCTGCGCATGC
>CAXUEN010000036.1:0-4889 GCA_964249945.1 uncultured Caulobacteraceae bacterium
GTCCTCGGCGGTCCCCCTTCGACCCGACCCTTGAGGAGACGCCGTGAGCCCGCCTGAACGCCCTACCGCCGAGGACATGGTCGGCCAGACCCTGCCCTACCCGGCCAAGCAGTCGGACATGGCCATCGCGCCCCAGACCTCCCTCGCCAGCTACAAGGCGGCGGGGAAGCTGAAGGGCAAGCGCGCCATCATCACCGGCGCGGACAGCGGCATCGGACGCGCCGTGGCCATCGCCTTCGCCCTCGAAGGCGCCAGGGTCGCCATCGTCTACAACGAGAACGACGACGACGCCCAGAAGACCCGCCGCATGGTTGAGGACCGCAGCGGGACCTGCCACGTCATCAAAGCCGACGTCCGCTCCAGGCAGGCCTGCCTGGATGCGGTGGCAGAGACGGTGGAGGCCTTCGGCGGCCTGGACATCCTGGTCAACGACGCGGCCTACCAGAAGGCGCAGGAGGGCGGCCTGCTCGACGTCACCGAGGAGCAGCTGCGCCGCACGTTTGAGACCAACATCTACGGCTACGTCTTCATGGCCCAGGCGGCCCTGCCGCACCTGAAGGCCGGCGACGCCATCGTCAACACGGGCTCCATCGTCGGCATGACGGGCAACGAACTGCTGATCGACTACTGCGCCACCAAGGGCGCCATCCATGCCTTCACCCGCGCGCTCGCCCTGTCGCTGGGGGAAAAGAATATCCGCGTGAACTGCGTGGTGCCGGGCCCCGTCTGGACGCCGAACATCCCCGGCACCATGCCGAAGGGCGAGGTGGAGACCTTCGGCCACGAGGTGGCCCTGGCCCGCCCCGGCCAGCCGGAGGAGCTGGCGCCCGCCTACGTCCTGCTCGCCTCCGACGACGGCTCCTTCATGACCGGATCGCTGGTGCAGGTCACCGGCGGCAAGCTGTCGACCGACTCGTGAGCGCAGGCTTCCTCGACATCATCCGCCGGGTGCGCGGCGACGGCGACGACGCCGGCGACGAGTTCGGCGGCGGCACCGGCCAGGACGGGCGGGGCCTGCCGGCGGGCGAACTGGGCGACAGCTTCATGTTCGCCACCGGGATCGAGTGCTCCTACCCCACCATCGACCGCGGCCGCATCCGCCGCGACCAGCTGGCGGAGTGCGGCCACTACGACCGTTGGCGGGAGGACTTCCAGCTGGTGCACAGGCTGGGGGTGCGCGTGCTCCGCTACGGCTTGCCGCTGCACAAGGTCTGGCTGGGCCAGGGCCGCTACGACTGGTCCTTCGCCGACGAGGCCATGGCCGAGCTGAAGCGCCTGCGGATCACGCCCATCCTGGACCTGATGCACTTCGGCCTGCCGGCCTGGGTGGGCGACTTCCAGAACCCCGAGCTGCCGGTGCTCTTCCGCGACTACTGCTCGGCGGTGGCCGAGCGCTATCCCTGGGTGCGCTACTACACGCCGGTGAACGAGGCCTACGTCACCGCCCGCAACAGCGCCAAGACCGGCATCTGGAACGAGCAGCTGAAGAGCGACCGGGGCTTCGTCACCGCGGTCAAGCACCTGGTGGCCTGCTCCATCCTGGGCTGCCACGCCATCGCCGAGCGGCGCCACGACGCCATCATCATCCACAGCGAGAGCGCCGAATACATCCACGAGATGAAGGCCAGCGTCAGCGACCAGACGGTGCTGGCCAACAAGGCCAAGTTCATGTCGCTGGACCTGCTCTACGCCCACCCGCTGGACGCGGAGATCCTGCTCTACGGGCTGGACAACGGGCTGACGCGCGAGGAGTACGCCTGGTTCATGCGCGGAGACCCGCCGGGCTACCAGGTGCTGGGCATCGACTACTATGGACGCAACGAGCACATCATCAAACCGAACGGCGCGACCTTCGAGGCGGAGGACGTCATGGGCTGGCGCGAGATCGCCTGCCAGTACTGGCGGCGCTATCGCAAGCTGATCATGCACACCGAGACCAATGTGTTCGACGCCGCCGCCGGACCGTCCTGGCTGTGGAAGCAGTGGGTGAACGTGCTCAGCGTGCGCCAGGATGGCGTGCCGGTGCTGGGCTTCACCTGGTACTCCCTGACCGACCAGGTCGACTGGGACAGCCAGCTGGCGGAGAAGAGCGATACCGTGAACGCCTGCGGCCTCTACGACCTGGATCGCAAGCCGCGCCCGGTGGCGGCGGAGTTCCGAATGATGATCGAGGAGTTCGGCCGCATCACCATCATGCCCCACGCCGAGATGCTGCACACCACCGGCCGCCCGGCGAAGCTGAAGGTGGACCGGTAGGCGGCGACCCGCCTACACCGAGGTGATCGGGCCTTGGGCGCGGCCGTTGATGAACTGCTGGACGTAGGCGTTGTCGGCCTCGTCGATGGAGCGCGCCGGGCCGCGCCAGACGATGCGGCCGGCGTGCAGCATGGCGATCTCGTCGCCGATCTTGCGGGCCGAGGCCATGTCGTGGGTGATCGACACCGCCGTGCAGCCGAGCCGGCGCACCTCCTCGATGATCAGGTCGTTGATGACGTCGGAGGTGATGGGGTCCAGCCCCGTGGTCGGCTCGTCGAAGAACAGGATCTCCGGGTGCGCCACCACCGCGCGGGCCAGCCCCACCCGCTTCTGCATGCCGCCGGAGATCTCCGACGGGTAGCGGTCGGCCACGTCGCGGGGCAGGCCCACGCGCTGCAGGGCGTCGATGGCCCGCTCGCGGGCCTCCCGCCGGGCGACCCCGTCGGCGTTGATCAGGCCGAAGGCCACGTTCTGCCAGACCTTCAGGCTGTCGAACAGCGCCGAGCCCTGGAACAGCATGCCGAGCTTGCCGTGCAGGCGCGAGCGCTCCGCGGTGGTCAGCCCGGTCATGTCGTCGCCGTCCATGAACACCCGGCCGGCGTCCGGCGCCATCAGCCCCACGGCGATCTTCAGCGTCACCGACTTGCCCTGGCCCGAGGCGCCGATGATCACCAGGGAGCGGCCGGGCTGGATGGCGATGTCCACCCCGTCGAGCACGCGGCGGCCCTCGAAGGTCTTGGCGACGCCGCGCAGCTCCAGCTTGGGGGCGGCGGTGGAGACGGCGCCGCTCACCGGAGCAGGCTGGTCATGATGTAGTCGGTGGCGAACACCAGCACCGCGGCGGAGACCACCGCATTGGTGGTGGCGCGCCCCACGCCGCGGGCGCCGCCGTGGCTGTTGAAGCCGTGGTAGCAGCCCATCAGGGCCACGATGAAGCCGAACACCGCAGACTTGATGAGGCCCGACACCACGTCCCAGGGCTGGAGGAAGTTCCAGGTGTTGGCGATGTAGATGGTGCCGTTGAACTTCAGCGTCGCCACCGCCACCAGCCAGCCGCCGGCGATGCCGATGATGTCGCCGGTCAGCGTCAGCAGCGGCAGGGTCAGCACGCCCGCGGTCAGGCGCGGCGCGATCAGGTAGCGGTAGGGATCGGTGGACAAGGTCTGCAGGGCGTCGATCTGCTCGGTGGCGCGCATGGCCCCGATCTCGGCGGCGATGGCCGCGGAGACCCGCCCGGCCAGCATCAGGGCGGCCAGGACGGGTCCGAGCTCTCGCGTGATGCCCAGCGCCACGATCTGGGGCATGATCTGCTCGGCGTTGAAGCGCGCGCCGCCGGTATAGATGTTCAGCGCCAGCGCGGCGCCGGTGAACACCGCCGTCAGCCCCACCACGGGCAGGGAGAAGTAGCCCACCGCATACAGCTGGCGCACCAGCTGGCGGCCGAAGAAGGGCGGCATGCCGGCCGCCATCACGCCGCGGGAGGCGAAGACCGCCACGCGGCCCGCCGACTGCAGCAGCTCCAGGGTGGAGCGACCGATGGCCCGGACCGGGTTCACCCTTGCTGGCCCAGGTACACGCGCGGGACCCGGGTCGCGACGTTGGACAGCAGCTCGAAGGCGATGGTGCCGGCGTCGGCGGCGGCCTCGTCCACCGCCAGGTCGGGGCCGAACAGCTGCACGCGCGCGCCGGGCCACGCCTCGCACCCGGTGACGTCCAAGGCGGTCAGGTCCATCGATATCCGGCCGAGGAAGGCGCGCTTCGCCCCCGCAAACCATGCATAACGCGCCCGCTCCGCCGCACGCAAGACGCCGTCGGCATAGCCCACGGCCACCACCGCCACCCGCATGTGGCGCTCCGCGCGGCAGGTCGCGCCGTAGCCGATGGTCTCGCCCGGCGCCACGCTTCGCACCTGCAGGATGGGGGCCTCCAGCGTCGCCACCGCCCGCAGCCGCGTGTCCGGCGCCTGGAAGGGGCCGCCGCCATAGAGGGTGATGCCGGGTCGCGCCACCTGGCCGGCGAACCGTTCGCCGAGGAACAGGCCGGCCGAGGCGCCGAGGCTGGTGGTCACGCCCGGGAACAGGGCCGCCGCAGCCTCGAACCTCGCCGCCTGCTCCAGGTCCATGGACGCCACCTGCGGGTCGGCGCAGGCGAGGTGGCTCATCACCAGGTCCAGCTCCAGGCTCCGCAGGCCGTCGCTGGCCTGGGCCAGGGCGGCCGCCTCCTCCGGCCGCAGCCCCAGCCGGTTCAGCCCGGTGTCCACGTGCAGCACGGCCGACAGGGTGCGCCCGAGGCCGTGCGCGTGGGCGCTCCACTCGCACACCTGGGGCAGGCTGTTCAGCACCGGCGTGAGGCCGTGGGCGTGCAGGTGCGACGCGGCCCCGTCCGGGCACCCGTCCAGCACGTAGATCGACGCGGCCCGGGCCGGCCCCAGCGCCTGGCGGAGCGCCACGCCCTCCGACAGCCGGGCGACGAAGAAGCGGCGCGCGCCCTCCGCCCACAGCCGGCGCGCCACCGGGCCGATTGTAGGTCGCGCCTGCAGCGACCAGCCGGCCCCCGGCTCAGTGCATCACCGCGACCCAGACGTAATAGCCGGCCACCACGGTGAAGATCACCCCATCGAGACGATCCAGAGC
>CAXUEN010000036.1:4899-6362 GCA_964249945.1 uncultured Caulobacteraceae bacterium
ACCGGGGCGACCTCCGCCCTACCCGCCTGGCGGCGGACGCAGGCGAAGTTGGCGGCCAGGGCGTCGAGGTCGATGACGTAGCGCGCCTCGGCCGCCAGTCCCTCGGCCGCGCGGCCCCCGCCGGTATCGGCCTGCGCGCTCAGCGGCGCGGGGCCTTGCGGGCCTGGACGATGGCTGCGCGCAGCGCGTCCATCTGGGCGCCGGCCACCATCTGGTCGCCCACGATGAAGGCCGGCGTGCCATCGATGCCGAGCGCCCGGGCCAGGGCGCGGGCGTCGGTGATCTGGGTGGTGGTGGCGGCGGAGGCTTCCACCGGCTGGGCCTGGGCGCCATCTACGCCGGCGGCCTTGAGCACCGCCGCGACGCCGGCCTCGTCCAGGTGCTTCTGGGCCAGCAGGGCGGCATGGACCGAGCCGTACCTGCCCTGGGCATGCGCGGCGAGGCCGGCGCGGCTGGCGTCCTCGGAGATGTGGGTCTGGTCCTCCACGTCCAGGATCGGGAACTCCTTCAGCACCAGGCGCACGTCCGGGTTCTGCTTCAGCAGGGCCTGCACGTCCGGCTCCGCCGCCTTGCAGAAGGGGCAGCGGTAGTCGAAGAACTCCACCACCGTCACCGCCCCGTGCGGGTTGCCGAGCACGGGATCGCGGGGGTCGCGCTCCAGCATCTCGCGCCGCGCCACGATGGCGGCGCGCGCGCCATCCGCCTTGTCGGCGTCGGCCTTGGCCTGCAGCCGCTCCATCGCCTCCTGCAGCACCTCCGGATGGGCGAGCAGGTAGGCGCGCACCCGCTTGCCGAAAGCGATGGCGGCGGGGCTCTCCTGGGCGTGGCAGGCGGCCACCGGCGCGGCGAGCAGGGCCAGGGCGCAGAGCGGGACCGCGGCGGTCCGGAAGCGGGACAGGATCAAGATCGGCTTTCTGGGACGGCGATCATCTGAGACGGGGACCGGCGTCTCTTCGGCGCGGCGGCCCGCAGGATCAAGGGCCATTCTCCGCCGGACGCTGTCTCGCACGCCGTCGTGCGGTCCGTCTTCGCAACCGCCGCCAAGCTCACCATATCCCCTTCCATGATCCCTCTCTCCGTCCTCGACCTCTCGCCGGTGCCCGAAGGCGCCACCGCCGGCCAGTCGCTGCGCAACTCCATAGAGCTCGCCCGCCACGCCGAGCGGCTGGGCTACCGCCGCTACTGGATGGCCGAGCACCACAACATGTCCGGGATCGCCAGCGCCGCGACGGCGGTGGCGCTGGCCCACGCCGCGGAGGCCACCTCCACCATCCGCATCGGCGCGGGCGGCGTCATGCTGCCCAACCACGCGCCCCTGGTGATCGCCGAGCAGTTCGGCACCCTGGCCGCCCTGCATCCCGGCCGCATAGACCTCGGCGTCGGCCGTGCGCCCGGCTCCGACCAGCTCACCGCCCAGGCGCTCCGCCGCACCCCGTCCGGCGACGTCGACGGCTTCCCCCAGG
>CAXUEN010000036.1:6372-12333 GCA_964249945.1 uncultured Caulobacteraceae bacterium
CCCCAGGACGTGCTGGAGCTGATGGCCTATTTCGAGCCCGCCCAGCCGGGGCAGACGGTGCGCGCCACCCCGGGCGAGGGCCTGCGGGTGCCGGTCTGGATCCTGGGCTCCAGCCTGTATGGCGCGCAGCTGGCCGCGGCGCTCGGACTGCCCTACGCCTTCGCCAGCCATTTCGCCCCGGACGCCATGATGCAGGCGCTGGACATCTACCGCGCCCGCTTCCGCCCCTCGCAACATCTCGACAAGCCCTACGCCATGCTGGGCCTGAGCCTGATCGCCGCCGACACGGACGCGCAGGCCGTGCGCCTGTTCAGCTCCCAGCAGCAGGCCTTCGCCCGCCTCCGCTCGGGGCGCCCCGGCAAGCTGCCGCCGCCGGTGGACGACATCGACGCGGTGATCACGCCCATGGAGCGCGCCAACGTGGACCACGCGCTGAGCTGCGCGGTGGTCGGCGGGCCGGAGACGGTGCGGCGCGGCCTGCAGGCCTTCGCCGCCCGCACCGGCGCCGACGAGCTGATGGCCACCGCCCAGATCTTCGACCCTGCCGCGCGCCTGCGCTCCTACGAGATCGCCGCGCAGGCGGTGCAGCTCGACGCGCTGAAGGCGGCGGCGTGAGGAAGAAGGCCGACCTGCCGTCCAAGCCCTGCGCCGCCTGCGGCCGTCCGTTCGCCTGGCGGAAGAAGTGGGCCAAGGTGTGGGAAGAGGTGCTCTACTGCTCCGACCGCTGCCGCGGCGACGCCCGGCGCGCGCGCCAGGGCGCGCCGCACCCTGACGGAGCAGCCCCTTGAAGCACTGGGCCTCCGCCGCCGTCCATGGGGGCGACACGGCCCTGCGGGAGGCCACCGCCGGCGACCAGCTGAAGGCGCTCCGCACGCTCGGCCCCTACCTCTGGCCCAAGGGCGAGCCGGCGCTGCGCACCCGCGTGGTCCTGGCGCTCGTCCTGGTGCTGGCGGCCAAGCTGTTCAACGTGACCATCCCCTTCCTCCTGAAGCGGGCGGTGGACGCGCTGACGCCCCACGGCCACGGCGCTCTGATCGCCGCGCCGCTCGGCCTGGTCGCGGCCTACGGCCTGGCGCGGATCTGCAGCCAGGCCTCGGGCGAGCTGCGCGACATGGTGTTCTCGCCGGTGGTGCAGCGGGCGGTGCGCAACACCGCCATCGCCACCCTGAACCGGCTGCACGGCCTGTCGCTCCGCTTCCACCTGGACCGCCAGACCGGCGGCGTCTCCCGGGTCATGGACCGGGGGCTGAGCGCGGTGGAGAGCCTGCTCGGCCTCACCCTTTTCAACATCGCACCGATCCTGTTGGAGGTGACCCTCGTCAGCGCGGTGCTGTGGCGGCTGTTCAACCCGCTGTTCGCCGGGACCGTGATCGCGGTGATCCTGGGCTACGCCGCCTTCACCTTCGCGGTCACCGCGCGGCGGGTAGCGCTGCGGCGCGAGATGAACCGCCAGGACAACCTGGCCGGCTCGATCGCGGTGGACAGCCTGATCAACTACGAGACGGTGAAGTATTTCGGGGCCGAGGCGGTGGAGATCGCCCGCTACGACGCCGCCAAGCGCGACTACGAGCGCTCCTCGATCAAAAACCAGATCACCCTGTCCGGCCTGAACATCGGCCAGAACCTGATCATGTCGGTGGGCCTGGTGGTCGTCATGGCCCTGGCGGCCATGGGCGTGGCGCACGGGCGGATGACGGTGGGCGACTTCGTCCTGGTCAACGCCTACCTGCTGCAGCTCTACCAGCCGCTGAACGTGCTGGGCGTGGTCTATCGCAGCCTGAAGCAGTCGCTGGTGGACTACGAGCAGATGAACCGCCTGCTGAAGACCACGCCCGAGGTGCAGGACCGGGCGGGCGCGCTAGCCCTCCGCGATCCCGGCGGCGAGGTCGTGTTCCAGGACGTGGCCTTCGCCTACGAGCCTCGCCGGGCCATCCTGGAGGGCGTCTCCTTCCGCGTCGCGCCCGGGCGCAAGGTGGCGCTGGTGGGCTCCAGCGGCGCGGGCAAGTCGACCATCGCGCGGCTGCTGTTCCGCTTCTACGACGTCAGCTCGGGAGGCGTGACCATCGGGGGCGAGGACCTGCGCGACGTCACCCAGGCGAGCCTGCGATCGGCAATCGGCGTGGTGCCCCAGGACACGGTGCTGTTCAACGAGACCATCCTCTACAACATCGCCTACGGCCGCCCCGACGCCACCCGGGAGGAGGTGGAGGCGGCCGCCCGCGCCGCCCGCCTGCACGACTTCGTCACGCGCCTTCCCGACGGCTACGACACCCGGGTGGGCGAGCGCGGCCTGAAACTCTCCGGCGGCGAGAAGCAGCGGGTGGCCATCGCCCGGGTGATCCTGAAGCGCCCGAAGATCCTGATCTTCGACGAGGCCACCAGCGCGCTGGACACCCACACCGAGCAGGCGATCCAGGAGAGCCTGTCGCGCCTGGCCCAGGGCCATACCAGCCTGGTCATCGCCCACCGCCTCTCCACCGTCACCGACGCCGACGAGATCCTGGTGCTTGAGCACGGCCGCGTGGTGGAGCGGGGGACCCACGACGCCCTGCTGGCGCGGCGCGGCGCCTATGCCGCCATGTGGGCGCGCCAGCAGCGGGCGGCGGAGGTCGAGCCCGCCTGAAGCCTTCGAACGGTCCTGGTCTTGCAACCCTTGGCCACCTGATCTCTTTTGGGGACGGCCGTGAACTTCATCCAGGCGCAGCAGGACCACGACAACCCGAACTCGCTGGCCATGCGGTTCCGCCGGGCGAGGTCGGGCCGGGTGCTGCGCCTGATCGAGACCATCCACGCCGAGCACCGCCGCTGCCGCATCCTCGATCTCGGCGGAGAGCCCGGCTACTGGAAGCTGTTCGACCAGGCGTTCCTCGAGACGCACGGCGTCAGCATCCTGCTGGTCAACCCCACGCCGCAGGTCGTCGAAGATCCCATGTTCGCCACCCTGACCGGCGACGCCTGCGACCTGTCCCGGCTGGAGTCCGGCAGTTTCGACCTCGTCCACTCCAACTCCGTCATCGAGCACGTCGGCGACTGGCGGCGGTGCGAGGCCTTCGCCGCGGAGGTGCGGCGGCTGGCGCCCCGGTACTACGTGCAGACGCCCTACTTCTACTTCCCCATCGAGCCGCACTTCTCCGAGCCCTTCTTCCACTGGCTTCCGGAACAGGCGCGCGCACGCATGCTGCTGAAGAAGGGCCGCGGCTGGTTCTCCGCCAAGGCGAGGGACCTGGGCGAGGCCATGCGGGTGGTCCAGGACGCCCGGCTGCTGGACAAGACCCAGTTCAGGTTCCTCTTCCCCGACGCCGAACATGTCGACGAACGGGTCGCCACCCTGACCAAGTCCCTCATCGCCATTCGCAATTGAGGCTTCTCAGCCGAACCCGAGCGGCGGAGGCACGTTGTCGAGCTGTCCAGCGCCCGGATTGGGGCGCCGGTGGTCAACTCGGAGGGATTGTCTTGAAGAAACTGACGCTCGGGATGCTCGCCGCCGCCGCCGCCCTCACCGTGGCGTCGTCGGTCCAGGCGGCGGGCGGCTGCGGTCCCGGTGGTCACCGCGGACCTTACGGCGGCTGTCGGCCGAACCTGGGGCCCGGTCCCGTGGTGGTGGGCGGCGCGCCCGCCCTCGGCGTGTTCTACCCCGGCCGCGGCTACTGGGACGGCCATCGCTACTGGGCCAACCGCTACCGCTGGCACGGCGGCTGGCGCTACCGCTAGGCGCACGCCAAGCTCGATGGGCAGGCGACGGGCCAAGCCGTCGCCCGCCTATCCCCAGGCGAACAGGAACTCCAGCAGCGCCTTCAGCCGGTGGCTGCCCACCACGAACATCGCCGTCCTGCGGCCCCAGCCGCCGACGCCGCCCAGGGCGTAGCCCCCCGTCCGCGCCATCTCGTCCGACAGCAGGGCGTCGATCTCCTCCAGCGAGTAGCGGGCGTCGGCGGGGCGGACCGTGCGGTCGTAGAGTTCCAGCGGGCACAGCCAGACCGGATCGCGCGGAAAGTGCTCCGCAAGCCAGCGGTCGTATTGCGGGTCCAACCGCCAGACCGGCGCGGCGCCGCTCAGCACGGGCGCCGGGCGCACCTTCAGCGCGACCTCTATGGTGGACAGCGGCCGAACGGAATCGTTGGCCGGGCGCAGCAGCAGCTCCGCCTGTCCCGCCGTCCTGCTCCTGGGCGTCCGATCCACGGCCCCAGGCTACCGCGCGAAGGTTGAGGATTAACCCAACGCTCTAAGCAAGGCGCCGCGCTGGGGAAAGCGGCCCTACTCCGCCGCGATATGCTCCAGGATCGGGTCGCGGGCTTCGGCTGCGGCCTTCTGCGCCTCCATCTCCGCGGCCTTCTTCTCCACCAGGTCGGCAATGTGGTCGACCATGTGGGCGTTGTCGATCTTGTGGTCGATCTTGCCAGCCATATAGACCATGCCCACGCCCTTGCCCGAGCCGCCGCCGGTGAAGCCGATGTCGGTCATCAGCGCCTCGCCCGGGCCGTTGACCACGCAGCCGATGATCGAGAGCGACATGGGCGTGGCGATATGGGCCAGGCGCGCCTCCAGCGCGGTCACCGTCTCGATGACGTTGAAGCCCTGGCGGGCGCACGACGGGCAGGCGATGATGTTCACGCCGCGGTGGCGCAGGCCCAGCGACTTCAGGATGTCGAAGCCGACCTTGATCTCCTCCACAGGGTCCGCCGCCAGCGAGATGCGGATGGTGTCGCCGATCCCGGCCCAGAGCAGGTTGCCGAGGCCCACCGAGGACTTGATCGTGCCGGTGCGTAAAGGCCCGGCCTCGGTGACGCCCAGATGCAGGGGACAGTCGATCGCCTCGGCCAGCTGCTGGTAGGCGGCGACGGTCAGGAAGACGTCTGACGCCTTCACGCTGATCTTGAACTCGTGGAAGTCCAGGTCGCGCAGGATGTCGGCGTGGAACAGGGCCGATTCCACCATGGCCTCGGGACAGGGCTCGCCGTACTTCTCCAGCAGGTGCGGCTCCAGCGAGCCGGCGTTGACGCCGATGCGCATGGAGCAGCCGTAGTCGCGCGCGGCCTGGACCACGTCGCGCACCCGGTCCTTGGAGCCGATGTTGCCGGGGTTGATGCGAAGGCACGCCGCGCCGTTCTGCGCCGCCTCGATGCCCCGCTTATAGTGGAAGTGGATGTCGGCCACGAGCGGGACCCTGGCCTCCCGCGCTATGGTCTTGAAGGCGGTGGTGCTCTCCACGTCGGGGCAGGAGACGCGCACGATGTCGGCGCCGGCCTCCTCCAGCTGCCTGATCTGCTCGATGGTGGCCGCGGCGTCTGAGGGGACCGTGTTGGTCATGGACTGGACGCTGATGGGCGCGTCGCCGCCCACCTCCACCTTGCCGACCCTGATCTTGCGGGACTTGCGGCGGTCGATCATGCGCCAGGGACGGACGTGGCGGTGGTCTTCGGTGTTCATGGCGTGGCCGGTTGTGGACTGGGGCGCGTGGGGCGGCGCTGCGGGGAAAGATAGGCCATCGGCGGACGGGGCGCTATCGCAGGGATGTGACGGTCAGAGCGGCGAAGCCCCCTCCACCACGCTTCACCTGTTCCCCTCTCCCAGTGGATGAGGATCGAAAGGCTGAGGCGCTAGGGATGCTCCCCCCCTGGGGGAGCTGGCCGCGAAGCGGACTGAGGGGGCCTCAACCCCCCACCGCCCCGCTCGCCCGGTCGAGCCGGTCGGCATAGGCGTTGAGCACCGCGGCGGTGGCCAGGACGCCTGTGTCCAGCTCGGCGAAGCGGCGCTGTTCAATGGCTTCGCGCACCGCGGGCAGGGTCTTGACACCGTAGCCGGTCTCGGTGCCGGGGGCGTATATCATGTTGCGGTACCAGGGCCGTCCGGGCAGGCCCTGCGGGCTCATCAGGGCGAGGTCGATGCCCTGCACCGCGCGGCCAAGCGCCGCCTTCTGGGCGGGCGAGAGGCTGGGCGAGGCGTAGAGGTGCTGGAACCGCC
>CAXUEN010000037.1:0-10136 GCA_964249945.1 uncultured Caulobacteraceae bacterium
GCGCTCCCCTACATCCAGGTCTACGACCGCTCCGTGGTGGTGGTGAAGTACGGTGGCCACGCCATGGGGAAGGAGGGCGTGGCCCGCGCCTTCGCCGCCGACCTAGTGCTGATGAAGCTGGTGGGCGTGCACCCCGTCGTGGTCCACGGCGGCGGGCCGCAGATCAGCCGCATGCTCAAGAAGGCGGGCGTGGAGAGCACCTTGATCGACGGCCTGCGCGTCACCGACGACGCCACCAAGGAGGTGGCGGAGATGGTCCTCTCCGGCTCGATCAACAAGGAACTGGTCCATTACGTCAACCAGGCGGGGCAGGAGGCGGACGTGCGCGGCGTCGGCCTTTCCGGCAAGGACGCCCGGCTGATCACCGTGGAGAAGACCATCCGCACCCACCGCGACCCGCACAGCCACATCGAGCAGGCCATAGACCTGGGCTTCGTCGGCGATCCCAAGACGGTGGACCCCAAGATCGTGGAGGCGCTGATCTTCAGCGACCAGAGCTACATCCCCGTCATCGCCCCCATCGGCGTGTCGGAGGAGGGCGCCACCTACAACATCAACGCCGATGCGGCGGCGGGTGCGGTGGCCGGCGCCCTGAAGGCCAAGCGCATGCTCCTGCTCACCGACGTCAAGGGCGTGCTGGACAAGGACGGCGAGCTGATCCGCCAGCTGAGCGTGCACGAAGCCAAGGCCGCCATCGCCGGCGGCGTCGCCACCGGCGGCATGATCCCCAAGCTGGAGACCGCCATCGCCGCCATCGAGGCGGGCGTAGAGGCGGTGGTCATCCTGGACGGCCGGCGCTCCCACGCCATGCTGGTGGAGCTGTTCAGCGAGCACGGCTCGGGCACGCTGGTGTGCGCAGGGTGAGCGGAGCCGATCCCGATCCGAGCCCCCGCGGCGGTGGCGCGGACCTGCGCCACGTCGACACCTGGATCTTCGATCTCGACAACACCCTCTATCCCTTTGGGGGCGCGGTGCAGGCGCAGATGGACGTGCGCATGACCGCCTACATGATGCGCACCACCGGTCTGCCGGAGGCGGAGGCGCACGCCCTGCAGAAGCGCTATTTTCGCGAGCATGGCACCACGCTCGCGGGGCTGATGGCCAACCACGGGATCGACCCGTATGGCTTCCTGGACGAGGTGCACGACGTGTCGCTGGACAGCGTCTCGCCCGATCCCGCCCTGCACGCCGCCCTAGCTCGGCTGCCCGGCCGGCGGCTGGTGTTCACCAACGCCGCGGCCAGCCACGCCGAGCGGGTGCTGAACAAGCTGCAGATGGCCGGGCTGTTCGAGCACGTCTTCCACCTGGAAGCGGCCGCGCTGACGCCCAAGCCCCAGGCCCGCGCCTACGAGGCCCTGATCGCCGCGCATGGGGTGACGCCCAAGACGTCCGCCTTCTTCGAGGACACCGAGCGCAACCTCGCGCCGGCCGCGGGCTACGGCATGGCCACGGTGCTGGTGGGGCCGCATGCGGCGGGGTCGACGGCTGCGTTCGTGGATTTCCGCACCGCCGACCTGACGGCCTTCCTGCAGAGCGCGCAGGTGCGGGGTGAATAGCACCTGTGACGTTAGCCGGAGGCGAAGATGACATTCGCCGGGGCCTGAAGTAGGCCTCATCCCGAGCTTGTCGAAGGCCGAGGCCGGTCCCGCCGCGGCCAGTCGTGTGCGTCGCCTCGTCCTTCGACGGGCTCAGGATGAGGCGAATGAGAGGATGGCGATCTCCCAGATGACCGACCACACCCAGCTTGAAGCCGCCGTCGAGGCCGCCTGGGAGGCGCGCGACACGCTCTCCTCCGCCAGCCGGGGCGAGGCGCGGGATGCTGTGGAGGCGACGCTCTCCGCGCTGGACGACGGCTCGCTCCGGGTGGCGGAGAAGCTGGACGGCGCCTGGAGCGTGCGCCAGTGGGCCAAGAAGGCCGTGCTGCTGTCCTTCCGCCTGTCCGACAACGCGCTGATGGGCCACGCCGACGCGCCCGGCCCCTGGTGGGACAAGGTCCCCGGCAAGTTCACAGGCTGGGGCGAGGCGGAGTTCCGCGCCGCGGGCTTCCGGGCCGTCCCCGGGGCGATCGCCAGGCGCGGCGCCTTCATCGGTCGGAACGCGGTGCTGATGCCCTCGTTCGTCAACGTCGGGGCCTATGTCGGCGAAGGAACCATGGTGGACACCTGGGCCACCGTGGGCTCGTGCGCCCAGATCGGGCGGAACGTGCACCTGTCCGGCGGAGTGGGCGTCGGCGGCGTGCTGGAGCCGCTGCAGGCCGCGCCCACCATCATCGAGGACGGCTGCTTCGTCGGCGCCCGATCGGAAGTCGCCGAGGGCGTGGTGGTTGAGGAGGGGGCCGTGCTCTCCATGGGCGTCTATCTCGGCGCCTCCACCAGGATCGTGGATCGGGCGAGCGGGGAGGTGTTCCGCGGGCGCGTGCCGGCTTATTCGGTGGTGGTGCCGGGCGCCCTGCCCACCAGCGGCGGCGCGGCGCTGTACTGTGCGGTGATCGTCAAGCGGGTCGACGCCCAGACCCGCTCCAAGACCAGCGTCAACGAGCTGCTGCGGGACTGATCGGCGCTGCGGCCGTCGAGACGCGGGCCGTCGGCCCGTTCCTCCAAGCACGCAGAACGTGGGCGATATTCAGCGATCCTCACGCTTCGCGGCGTCCAGCTTGCGGGCGCGGATGTCCGCCTCCGCCGCGTCGAGGGCCTTCTGAAGAGGGGTGCGGCCGAACCTGGCGCGGTTCTCTCCCGCCTTGGCAGTCTTCGCCGCCTTCTCGCGGGCTTTGCGCGCCTGGTTCAGGTTGATCGGCTCGGCCATCAGGCGGCGTCCTTCTCAAGCGAGCGCAGGAAGGCCGGGCGCGACATCAGCCGCGCCTTGTAGGCTTCCACCGCATCGGTCTTCGGGAGCAAGCGACCCGCCCACTGGAAGGTGCTGCCGACCAGCACGTCCACGGTGGTGAACCGCTCGCCGAGCACGTAAGGACCTGCCGCCAGCGTGTCCTCCAGCCGCTTGATCGTCAGATCCGGTTCGCCCCACGCGGCGCTGAGCGGGTTGAAGCCCGTGGCGTTCACCGCCTTGACCATCAGGGCGGGCTCGATCACGCCGGCATAGTAGGCGAGCCAGCTGAGATAGGCGCCGCGGCCCGCCTTGCCGCCGCGTGGCCCCAGGCCTGCGGCCGGGAAGGCGTCGGAGAGATAGAGGCAGATGGCGGCCGACTCCGTGACGGTCTCACCGTCGTGCTGCAGGGCCGGCACCTTCTTCAGCGGGTGGATGGCGCGATAGCTTTCGGGAATGCCGCCTTCGGCCCGGATGTCGAGGTACTCGATCTCGTAAGGCGCGCCGATCTCCTCCAGCAGCCAGACCATGCGCGAGGAGCGGCTCTGGGGCGAGTGGTAGAGCTTTAGCATGGCGTCCTTCCTTCAGCCGGCGGTGTTCGCGCCCGTCGTGTTTCCGGCCTTCTTGGCGGCGTCCTGGGCGATCAGCTGGTGCAGCTTGCCGTCCAGGTCCGCCTGCTCGGCGCGGGTGTAGACGCTGTAGCGGATGTTAGTTTCGCCGGTCGCCGCGCTGATCCCCTGCGGCGTGACGTAAATGATGTGACCTTCGTAGAGGCCCACGCTCCCGCCCATGCGGTGCATGAGGCGGTAGCCCTCCACGTGCATCGCGCAGGTCTCCAGGTTGTCGTCGTCGGCCGACAGCACGACCTTCCTGGCCGGCGCGCCGGTCGGCAGGCGGTAGCAGGTGTTGCCGTCCGCGGCGGTCGCGGCCGAGAGGTTGTCGTGGCAGGCGGCGAGCAGCACCATCGCCGCGGCCGTGGCGCAACCGAGCGTCCGGCGCACCCGTTGAGAGCCCCGCCACTCAGGGAGACAAGACATGGTCGACGTGACACTCATCAAGGAACACATGCACGTCCATGGTTCGGACGACAAGCACGTCGGCCGGGTCGACCACGTCAAAGGCGACCAGATCGAACTGGCCAAGATCGACCCCGAGACGGGCTTCAAGCACCGTTACATCCCGCTGAGCTGGGTTTCGTCCATCACCGACGACAAGGTCATGCTGAACAAGACCCACGACGAGGCCGAAGCCCTGTGGAAGGACCACCAGTAGGGCGGGAGGTCACCCTGGAGAAATCATCTTCTCCGGCCGGACCACCTCGTCGAACTCGGCGTCGGTGACGTAGCCGCCGCCGACAGCTTCCTCACGCAGGGTCGTGCCGTTCCTGTGGGCGGTCTTGGCGATCTTAGCGGCGTTGTCGTAGCCGATCTTGGGAGCCAGCGCGGTCACCAGCATCAGGGAGCGTTCCAGGGCCGCCTTGATGTTGTCGGCACGGGCCTCGATCCCCACCACGCAATTGTCGGCGAAGCTGACCGCCGCGTCGGCCAGCAGCCGCACCGACTGCAGGAAGGCGTAGGCCATGACGGGATTGAACACGTTCAGCTCGAAGTGGCCGGACGCGCCGGCCATGGTCAGGGTGGTCTCGTTGCCGAAGACCCGGGTGCAGACCATGGTCAGGGCCTCGCACTGGGTGGGGTTCACCTTGCCGGGCATGATGGAGGAGCCGGGCTCGTTCTCCGGCAGCGACAGCTCGCCCAGGCCCGAGCGCGGGCCACTCCCTAGGAAGCGGATGTCGTTGGCGATCTTGAACAGGGCGGCGGCGGCCGAGTTGATGGCGCCGTGACTGAAAACCATGGCATCGTGGGCGGCCAACGCCTCGAACTTGTTCGGCGCGGTGACGAAGGGTAGGCCGGTGATGTCGGCGATGCGCTCGGCCACCTTTTCCGCAAAGCCGATGGGCGCGTTCAGCCCGGTGCCCACTGCCGTGCCGCCCTGGGCCAGCTCGTAAAGCCCTTCCAGCGTCAACTCGATGCGGTGCTCGGCCGACGACACCTGCGCGGCATAGCCCCCGAACTCCTGGCCGAGGGTCAGTGGGGTGGCGTCCTGGGTGTGGGTGCGGCCGATCTTGATGATGTCCTTGAACGCCTCGGCCTTCTCCTTCAGCGCTGAATGCAGGTGGGCGAGCGCCGGCAGCAGGTCGCGCGCGACGCCTTCAGCGGCGGCGATGTGCATGGCGGTGGGGTAGGTGTCGTTGGACGATTGGCTCATGTTGACGTGGTCGTTGGGGTGGACGGGTTTCTTGGAGCCCATTTCGCCGCCCAGCATCTCGATGGCGCGGTTGGAGATCACCTCGTTGGCGTTCATGTTGGACTGGGTGCCGGATCCCGTCTGCCAGACCGTCAGGGGAAAGTGGCCGTCCAGCTTGCCGTCGATCACCTCCTGGGCGGCCTCCACCACGGTCTGACCGATCTTCGGGTCGAGGCGCCCCAGCGCCATGTTGGCCTCCGCCGCGGCGCGCTTCACTACGCCGAGCGCCCGCACCACCGGCACGGGCTGCTTCTCCCAGCCGATCTTGAAGTTGCCGAGGGAGCGCTGGGATTGCGCGCCCCAGTAGACGGCGGACGCCACCTCCACGGGGCCGAAGGTGTCGGTCTCGGTGCGTGTGGCGGCCATGGTGCATCTCCCCCGGTCAGGCGGCGCAGGGTTTAGCACGCAGGCCCCGCTGATCAACGCAGCCGGCCCGCGGCGGAACGCGACCTTGGCCGCGGCCATTCCGATCTGGAGACGGAGCGAGCCATGGTCGAGCCCATCACCAACCCGTACGTTGACGTCCAGGACGAGGCGCCCGACCCCGCCGTCCAGCTGCAGTCCACCCGGGAGGGCGTCACAGTGGTGCTGCTGAACCGTCCAAAGCGCGGCAACGCCATAGGCTCAGCCGAAGTCGCCGCCCTTACCGAAGCCTTCGTCACCCTGCAGGGCGCAGAGGGCGTGCGGGTGGTGTTCCTGCGCGGCGCGCGAGGCTGCTTCAGCATCGGCAGTGACCCCGCGCAGATGCAGGAAATGCTGGACATGCCGGAGGAGGACGCGAGGCTCCACGCACTTCAGATCGGCCAGATGCTGCACGCCCTGCACGCCATCCCGGCCCTCACCGTCGCCCTGGTGGACGGCCCGGCGGTGGGTGTCGGCGCGGGCCTGGCGGCCACCTGCGACACGGGGGTCGCGACCCGCGCCTCCTTGTTCGCCTTCGCCGACGCGCGGCTGGGCCTCAGCTGCGGCTCCCTCACGCCGTTCGTGGTGGAGGCGGTGGGCCCACGCCAGGCGCGGCGGCTGTTCGCCTGGGGCCACAGCTTCGACGCCGCCGAGGCGTACCGCGTCGGCCTGATGGACGAATTGGTGGAGGATGCAGCGGCGCTCGACGCCGTGCAGGACCGGCTGGCCACCGAGGCCCTGGCCAGCGCACCTTCGGCGGTGGAGGCCGCCAAGCGCCTGGTCGCCCACGTGGCCGGCCGGCCGCTGGAACGCTCGGTGCTGGAGGACGCGGCCCGCCGCTACGCCCAGCAATCGGCCACCGACGACGCCCGCGAAGGCGTCGCGGCCTTCCTGGAGGAGCGCCACCCCCGCTGGTTCACCTGATCGGCGCGCGTCCGGTGCAGCTTGCCGGCCCGCCCTGGCCGGCTATCTAGGTCCCGTGGCCTTGCATATGATAAAGCTGGTGGTGGGGACTGACACGGTGGAGGACCTGCTGGCCTGGCGGCGCTCGACCCGCGAGGCCGGCGAACGGGAGTGGAAGGTCCGCACCCGCCAGACCCCCAAGCGCGCCGAGGAGCTGGCCGAGGGCGGCTCCATCTACCGCGTGTTCAAGGGCGCCATCCTCTGCCGCCAGCCGATCCTGCGCATCGACACGGTGGGCGAGGGCAAGGCCAGCCGCTGCGAGATCGTGGTGACCGAGGACGTCGTCCGCGTCGCCCCCACCGCCCGCCGGCCCTTCCAGGGCTGGCGCTACCTCCAGGGGCATGAGGCGCCGGAGGACCTTGAGGTGGGCGCGGGGCTGGAGGCGGTGCCGAGCGACCTGGCGCTGAAGCTGCGGGAGATCGGCGCCTGGTGATGCGGCGGCGCAGGTGTTGCCAAGACCTTAAGCGGCGTTGACCCGAGCCCCCGCCCTGTAGGACTCTGTCTCTGCGCCGAGCGGCCTGGCGCGCACGAATCGGACTTCAGCCATGTCGCAAGCGACGGACCCGCAAACCCCCGCCCACGTCATCGTCCTCGGTAACGAGAAGGGCGGGGCGGGCAAGTCCACCGTAGCCATGCACTTGGTTTGCGCCCTGCTGCACGGCGGGGCCAAGGTGGCGGCGTTCGACCTCGACCTGCGCCAGCAGTCGGTGGCCCGTTTCTTCTCCACCCGAAAGGCCTGGAGCGCGGCCAACGGCGTGGTGCTGCCCCATCCCATCGTGCCGACCCTGTCGGAGGACGACGCGGCGCTCTCCCGGCGCGAGCCGCAGGAGGCGGTGGAGCGCTTTAATGACGTGTTCGAGCGGGCGCGCGCCGAGGCGGAGTTCGTGGTCATCGACACCCCGGGTTCCGACACCCTGCTGATGCGCGCCGCTCACGGGCGGGCCGACCGCATCGTCACCCCGATCAACGACAGCTTCGTGGACTTCGACATGCTGGGCCATCTGGACCCGGTGACCCTGGAGCTGGCCAAGCCCAGCCTCTACTCAGAGACGGTGTGGGAGGCGCGCAAGGCCCGCCTGACCGCCGAGCGGCGCACCATCGACTGGCTGGTCCTGCGCAACCGCTTGGCCACCACCGAGAGCCGCAACAGGAAGCGCCTGGACGAGCGGGTGCAGACGCTGAGCAAGCGGGTTGGGTTCCGGGTCGGCCCGGGCCTGCGGGACCGGGTGATCTATCGCGAGCTGTTCCCCTTCGGCCTGACCATCGCCGACCTGTCCGCCACCGTGCGCCCGGTGGCGGTGTCGCTCAGCCACGTGGCGGCGCGCCAGGAGCTGCGCGCCATCATGCAGGCGCTGGGGCTGGAGGTGGAGCCCGCGCCCGTCGCCGCGCCCGCCTCCGGTCGCACGGTCACCGTGGACGTGGACAGCCGCGAGGACGAGGCGGCGTGAGCCGGCGGCCGCTCCCATCCGGGGCCATGATCCGATGAGGCCAGGCGTCGCCGCCCGCCTTCGCCTCATCCTGAGCCTGTCGAAGGACGAGGCGACCCACCCGGCGCGCTGCAGCCTCGTCCTTCGACAGGTTCAGGATGAGGCCGGATGTCAGGGCGCCGGGATCGGCACGCCGTTTCCCCGTCCAGGCCCGTGATCGCGCTGGCCGTCTTGTTCGTGCTGGTGGTGGTGCTAGTGGGCGGCCGGCGGCTGGGCGCAGGCTTGCGCGGCGTCGCCGCGGTCTGGCGGCCCACCACGGGGCTGCTGTCGGTGGTGGTGATGATGGCGGCGGCCGTGCTGGCGATCCGGGAGGACTGGTGGATCGCCGTGCTGCTGGCGGTGCTGGCTGGCGCGCTCGCCCTGGCGGCCCGCAAGCGCAAAGCGCTGACGCCCGCCACGGACGCCATGAGCCCGGCCGAGGCACGCGCCATCCTCGGCGTGCCGGAAGGCGCCGGTGGGGAAGCGATCGACGCCGCCTACCGCCGCCTGATCCGCTTTGCCCATCCCGATCAGGGCGGCACCGTGGGGCTGGCGTCCCAGCTCAACGCCGCGCGCGCCACGCTTCGGCGCGGCTGAACCCGTGACTGGCCCCGCCGCCACTCCCGAGCCGCCCTACTACGCGGTGATCTTCACCTCGCGCCGGACCGAAGGCGACGAAGGCTACGGCGCCATGACCGAACTGATGGAGCGCCTGGCGGCCGAGCAGCCGGGCTACCTCGGCATGGAGGCGGCGCGGGAGGGGCTGGGGATCACCGTATCCTACTGGCGGGACCTGGAGGCGATCGCGGCGTGGAAACGGCATATGGACCATTCGGCCGCTCAACGGTTCGGACGAGAGCGTTGGTATACCGCTTATACCGTGCGGATCGCCAAGGTGGAGCGAGCCTACGCATTCGCCTCATCCTGAGCCTGTCGAAGGACGAGGCGTCCCACCGCGGCTTGCAACCACGTCCTTCGACAGGCTCAGGATGAGGTTGCAGGCAAGCTCGGCGCCCTCTCGAGCGCTATTCGCTAAACACCCGCGCGAACACCGTGTCCACGTGCTTGAAGTGGTAGGCGTTGTCGAACAGCACGCCCAGTTCCTCGGGCGAGAGCGCGGCGCTGACCTCCGGGTCGGCGTTGAGGAAGTCCAGGAAGCGGCCCTCGCCGCGCCAGACCTTCATGGCGTTCCTTTGCACCGCCGCATAGGCGCCCTCGCGCGACAGCCCCTTCTGAGTCAGGGCCAGCAGCACGCGCTGGGAGTGGACCAGCCCGCCCAGGTGGTCGAGGTTCCTCCGCATGTTGTGCGGATAGATCAGCAGCCGCTCCATCACCCCGGCCAGCCGGCGGAGCGCGAAGTCCAGGTGCACGGTGGCGTCCGGCCCGATGCCGCGCTCCACCGACGAGTGGCTGATGTCGCGCTCGTGCCATAGCGCCACGTCCTCCAGCGCCGGCGTCACCGCTGAGCGCACCAGCCGCGCTAAGCCGGTGAGGTTCTCGGTCAGCACGGGATTGCGCTTGTGCGGCATGGCCGAGGAGCCCTTCTGGCCCGGATCGAAGGCCTCCTCCGCCTCCAGCACTTCGGTGCGCTGCAGGTGGCGGATCTCCACCGCCAGCCGCTCCACCGAGGAGGCGACGACGCCCAGGGTCGCGAAGAAGGCGGCGTGGCGATCCCGCGGAATGACCTGGGTGGAGACCGGCTCCACCTCCAGCCCCATCTTCGCGGCGACATAGGCCTCCACCCGGGGATCGACGTTGGCGAAGGTGCCCACCGCGCCGGAGATGGCGCAGGTGGCGATCTCGGCGCGGGCCTCCACCAGGCGCCGGCGCGCGCGCACGAACTCGGCATAGTGGCCGGCGAGCTTCAGGCCGAAGGTGGTGGGCTCGGCGTGGATGCCGTGGCTGCGGCCGAGGGTGGGGGTGAACTTGTGCTCGAGGGCGCGCTTCTTCAGCGCCGCCAGCACCAGGTCCACGTCCTCGATCAGCAGGTCGGCGGAGCGGGCGAGCTGCACCGACAGGCAGGTGTCGAGCACGTCCGACGAGGTCATGCCCTGGTGCAGGAAGCGCGCCTCCTCGCCCACGATCTCGGCCACGTGGGTCAGGAAGGCGATGACGTCGTGCTTGGTGGTGCGCTCGATCTCGTCGATGCGGTCGGCGTCGAAGGTCGCATCCTTGCCC
>CAXUEN010000037.1:10146-12213 GCA_964249945.1 uncultured Caulobacteraceae bacterium
CGGCCGGTTCGCGGGGGCTCACGCCCAGCTGCGCCATCGCGGTCGCAGCATGGGCCTCGATCTCGAACCAGATGCGATAGCGCGTCTCGGGCGACCAGATGGCCGCAGCTTCCGGGCGGGCGTAACGTGGGATCATCGGACGGCTTGGCCCTATCTGTGTCTTCGACTGAGCTGAATGCGTCGGAGAGGAGCGGATGCGAGGCGGCGTGGCCGCTGTCAAGCGCTTCACCTGCAGGGCGAACAGGCGGGCGGTTCGCGCCAGGATGTGGGAGGCTGACGTTTAGGTCTTGACGGATGTCGCACGTCCGGTTGCAGGAATCTCGATAATGCCGAAGAAGATAACGTCGTCTCTCATCGCTGGCCTGACAGGTCTCACTTTGGGCTCGACCGCCATGGCCGGTCCCTATGACGGCGCGCCGCGCCAGTGCTTCGGCCGCGTCGCTCTTCCGCCGGTGGAGGTGAGCCGAAGCCGCCAGGTGCTGGAGGCGCCCGGCCATGTGGAGCGCCGCTATGTCCCGGCCCAGGTCGCGCATGGCTGGCGCCGCGTTCTCATGCGCCCGGCCCACGTCGAGAGGCTGCCGACGCCGGCGATTTACAGAACGAGCTATACACGCGTGACGACGCCCGGTCCGCGGCGCTGGGTGCGCGAGCCTGCGCGCTACGCCGTGCGCACCGCGCCGGTGCTGGTCTCGTCCGGGCGTTGGGCGTGGGAGCGGCGGAACGGCGCGTTCGCGTCCGGGCCTGCTCAGCCAGGTCAGACGCTGGTCGCGCCCACGGGCCTTGTGATGTGCAGGGTCTGGTGTCCGGCCCGCTATGGCGAGACGCGACAGAGCGTTGAGGTCGCGCCCGCTCGCAGATATTCCGTCGCCACCACCCGCGAGCGTTGGATCGCACATCGCGTGATGGTGCGACCGGCCGGCGTCGTCGAGCGCAGGATCGCTGCGGTCTATGAAACCACACCTGCTAGGCATTTGATCACGCCGGCCCACGTCGAAGAGGCCCGTATCGCCCCGCGCTACGGCGTCGTGCAGGATCGACGCATCACAGCTGGCGGAGAGGGCTGGTCGCCGGTGGTCTGCGGCGGCCCGCTGTCGCGACCGGCGCTCGCGCGCATGCAGGCGTCGCTGACCGCTCAGGGCTATGACGCAGGGCCGCCGGACGGGCAAGAGCGGCCGCAGACCTACGCCGCGCTGCGTCGCTTTCAGATCGATCGCCGCATGGCTGCGGGCCAGATCACTACCGACAGCGCCCGTGCGCTGGGCGTGATCCCCTAGCCGACCCGCCTGCGGTCTTTGCCTTGACGTCGGCGACAGGCTAAGCCTGCCCGCGAGAGACGTGCAGGAGGCGAGCGTGGAGATCGTGATCGGGACCAAGGCGTGGTCGAGCTGGTCGATGCGTCCTTGGCTGGTGCTGAAGCACACGGGCGCATCCTTCGACGAGCGGCTGGTGGCGTTGCGTCAGCACGGCTCCGCCGAGGCTGTCGCCGCCCTGTCGCCCTCGGGGTTGGTCCCCGTACTGAACGACGGCGGGCTGACGATCTGGGACTCGCTTGCGATCTGCGAATATCTCGCCGAACGTTTCCCTGACGCCGGCTTGTGGCCTGCTGATCCGGCGGCGCGGGCGCTTGCGCGCTCGGCCTGCGCCGAGATGCATGCGGGCTTCGCCTCGCTGCGCGGCGAGTGCTCCATGGACCTTCTGGCCACGCCCAAGCCTGTGACGCTGTCGGAACTGACGCACGAAAACATCCGGCGCATCATCCACTTGCTGGGCGATCTTCGCGCGCGCTTCGGCGGCGACGGACCTTATCTGTTCGGCCGCTGGTCCATCGCAGACGCCTTCTTCACGCCTGTGGCCACGCGGTTCAAGACCTATGGCGTCCAGTTGTCGGACTTCGGCGATCTCGGCGACGTCGGCCGCTATATGGAAGTCCTGCTCGAGGCGCCCGAGTACCTGGAGTGGGAGCAGGCGGCGTTGCAGGATAAGGCGGCCTGACCGGCCTCGGATTTGAGGAGACTCGCCATGACTGATGATCCCGTTCAACGGGCGCGCGAGAGCGGCGCGGCCGGC
>CAXUEN010000038.1:0-11878 GCA_964249945.1 uncultured Caulobacteraceae bacterium
GTAACGGGGCTGTGGGCGGAGAAGTTCGACCACCTGGCGTCGGTCACCAACTTCATCGTCACGCCGATGACCTTCCTGTCGGGCACCTTCTACCGGGTGACCAACCTGCCGGAACCGTTCGGGGCGCTCTCCAAGTTCAACCCCTTCTTCTACATGATCGACGGCTTCCGCTACGGCTTCATAGGCCGGTCCGACGGGTCGGTGACGGTGGGGATGATCTACACGGCGGTGCTGGCGCTCGGGCTGGCGGTGATCGTGTGGCAGATCTTCCGCACCGGCTGGCGGCTGAAGAGCTGAGCCGTCTTCGCCAGGGACGAGGGCTCAGCGCCCCGTCTGTCCCCGGTGGCGCAGCTTGGCGTCGGCCAGCACGCAGGCCATCATGGCCTCGGCCACGGGCGCGGCGCGCAGGCCCACGCAGGGATCGTGGCGGCCGGTGGTGCGGACCTCTACCTCCGCGCCGTCCTCATCCACCGACTCCCGCGCGGTGAGGATGGAGGAGGTGGGCTTAAGCGCCAGGCGCGCCACGACCAGCTGGCCGGTGGAGATGCCGCCGAGCACGCCCCCGGCCTGGTTGGAGCCGAACACCGGCCCGTCCGGGCCCGCCCGCATCTCGTCGGCGTTCGCCTCGCCCGAGAGCGCGGCGGCGGCGAAGCCCGCGCCGATCTCCACCCCCTTCACCGCGTTAATCGACATGAGGGCGCCGGCGAGGTCCGCATCCAGCTTGCCGTAGACGGGCGCGCCCCAGCCGGCGGGGACGCCCTCCGCGCGGACCTCTACGATGGCGCCGGTGGAGGAGCCGGCCTTGCGCACCGCGTCCAGGTAGTCCGCCCAGACCGGCGCCGCCTGGGCGTCGGGACACCAGAAAGGGTTGCGCAGGGTCTCAGGCCAGTCCCAGCGGTCCGGATCGATGCGGTGGGGACCGAGCTGCACCAGGGCGGCGCGGATGACCACGCCGTCGCCCAGCACCCTGCGTGCCACCGCGCCCGCCGCCACCCGCGCCGCCGTCTCGCGCGCCGAGGCCCTGCCGCCGCCGCGATGGTCGCGCACGCCGTATTTGGCGGCGTAGGTGAAGTCGGCGTGGCCGGGGCGGAACTGGCGCGCGATGGCGCCGTAGTCGCGGGAGCGCTGGTCTACGTTCTCGATCATCATCGAGATCGGCGTGCCGGTCGTGACGGGGCCCCCGGTGGCCGCGTCCTCGAACACGCCGGACAGAATGCGCACGGCGTCCGGCTCCCGCCGCTGGGTGACGAAGCGGGAGGAGCCGGGCTTGCGCAGGTCCAGCCAGCGCTGCACGTCGGCCTCGGTCAGCGGCAGGCCCGGCGGGCAGCCGTCCACCACGCAGCCCAGCGCCGGCCCGTGGCTCTCGCCCCAGGTGGTGACGCGGAACAGGTGTCCGAAGCTGTTGTGCGACATGGCGAGGGCTTCTATCGAACCCCTGCGCAGGCCACAAACGGCCTCGGCGCTGGAGACCCGCATGGACCCGGCCGAAGTCGTTGACGAAGGCCTGTTCGAGGGCGACGACCCGCTGCGCCTCTTCGGCCGCTGGCTGAAGGACGCCGAGGGGGCTGAGCCCAACGATCCCAACGGCGTGGCGGTCGCGACCGTCGACCCCGACGGCATGCCGGACGTGCGCATGGTGCTGCTGAAGGACTGGGACGCCCGGGGCTTCGTCTTCTACACCAACGTGCAGAGCGACAAGGGCCGCCAGCTTGACGCCAACCCCAAGGCGGCGCTGCTGTTCCACTGGAAGTCGCTGCGCCGCCAAGTGCGCATCCGCGGCCCCGTGGAGCCCGTCACCGACGCCGAGAGCGACGCCTACTACGCCAGTCGCCCCCGCGGCAGCCAGGTGGGCGCCTGGGCCTCCGACCAGTCGCGCCCGCTGCCCTCCCGCGCTGAGCTGGAGGCCCGGGTGGCGGCCGTGGACGCCAGGTACGAAGGCCAGGCGCCGCCGCGGCCGCCGTTCTGGCGCGGCTACCGGGTGCAGCCGATCAGCTTCGAGTTCTGGCGCGACCGTCGCTCGCGCCTGCACGACCGCATGGTGTTCCGGCGCGACGGCCTGCAGGCGCCCTGGACGACCCTGCGCCTGTATCCATGAGCGGGCGCCCGTGAGCGAGCGCGGCGAGCTTGAGGCTTGGCTGCAGGCGGGCGCCGGCTCGGGCGAGCGGGCGCGGCAGGTGCACGAGACGCCGATCGCCAAGGTCTTCGTGTTCGAGGACCGCGTGCTGAAGCTTAAGAAGCCGGTGGATTTCGGCTTCCTGGACTTCACCACCCTGGAGAAGCGCGGCTGGGCCACGCGGCGCGAACTGGACTTCAACCGGGAGACGGCGCCGGACGTCTACCGCGCCGTGCACGCGGTGGTCCGCAGCGAGGCTGACGGGTTTGCCCTCGCCGCGTTCGACGACCCGGCGTCGGTCGACTACGTGCTGGAGATGAGCCCGTTCGACTCCGATCAAATCCTCGCCAACCATCCGGGTCAGGTCGACGGCGCCCTGGGTGAACGGCTGGGCCGCGAGATCGCCGGTTTCCAGGCCAAGGCGCCGCTCACTCCGATGGATCGCGGAGCGACAGGCCTGAACTACGTGCTCCGCTCCAACGCCGACCAGCTCCGCAACCTGGCGGAACAGCTGGGAAGGGGGCAGGTGGAGCGGCTGATCGCCGACACCCGCGCCGCCTTCGAGGGGCTGGCGCCGCTGCTCGACCGGCGGCGCGACCGGGGCTTCGTAAGGCGCTGCCATGGCGATCTGCACCTCGGTAACATTGTGGTGGAGGACGGCCGCCCGGTCCTGTTCGACTGCATCGAGTTCAACGATCGGCTGAGCGAGATCGACGTCGGCTACGACATCGCCTTCTTGCTCATGGACCTGGCGCGTCGGGGGCGGGGAGAGGCGGCGAATCGCGTCCTGAACGGCTGGCTGGACGAAAGCGGCCGCCATTTCGGGCCTGACCGGCTGGATGCCCTGGCGGCGTTGCGGCTTTTCCAGTCGGTGCGCGCGGCGGTGAGGGCGCACGTGTCCGGCCATGGCGGCGAGGCCGGTTCGGCGCGCGACTATCTCCGTGCGGCCCAGGCCCATCTCACGTCCGCGCCGCCGGTGTTGGCGGCCGTCGGTGGCGTCTCGGGCTCGGGCAAGTCCAGCCTCGCCCGGGCCCTGGCTCCGCGAGTGGGCGGCGCGCCCGGCGCGGTGGTGCTGCGTAGCGATGAGCTGCGCAAGCGCCTGGCCGGCGTGGGCCCGCTGGAGCGGCTACCCCGGTTCGCCTACACGAAAGAGGCCTCCGCGCAGGTCTACGGCCTCATGCTCGACGAGGCGGGCGCCGCGCTGGACGCGGGCGCCAGCGTGGTGCTCGACGCCGCGTTCCTGCAGCCGCACGAGCGCGAGGCGGCCCAGACCCTGGCCCTTCGCACGCGCACGCCGTTCCACGGCCTGTGGACGCAAGCGCCCGAAGGCGTCCTGCGGGACCGCCTGAGGGCGCGCACGGGCGACGCCTCCGATGCGGACGAGGCGGTGCTGGACGGCCAGCTCTGCGCCGGGACCGGCGAGATCGCCTGGCGCAGGATCGACGCAACGCTGGACGCGGACAGCAGGCTCGCCGCCACGGGTCTCCAGCTGAGCGGGCCTATCTGAAGCTGTCGTCCGGGACGATCTGGACCGGGTGGCCGCAGAACCGGCGCGGCGTCTGGAAGCGGTTGTCCTCCCGCTCCAGGAAGCTGCGCCGTTCGAGCACCGTGCGCCACTCCTGCGGCGTCAGGCGCAGCACGGGCTCGCGCCGCATGTTCAGGTCGTTGGCGTCGTCGCCTGGGTCTCGGGCATCGGGACTCATCGTGCGTCTCCCTGTCGTGCAGGCTATGTGGCCGCCGAATGGGTTCAAGCTTAGGCGGCTCGGAGGCCGTTCGGGGTCGCGGCGTCGCAGACACGAGACCTTGTGTGGTGAGCCTCAGGGCAGGCTGTAGAAGGACTCAAGCGTCGGCTGGCCCTCCACGGCGACCCGGCCGCCGCGGGTCATGTGGATCAGGTGCGCCAGCATGGAGCGCGCCGCCGCTCCGTGCAGCCGCGGGTCGACGCCGATGTACAGGCGCGGGACCATCTCGGCGATGGTGCGCGGCCCTCGGCCGAGCTCGCGCACGATCTGCTCCTCGCGCTTCAGCCGGTGCTCGCGGTAGCCGTCCAGGAAGCGCGTCACTTCGGTGATGGGCGGCCCGTGGGTGGGCCACAGCGTGGAGAAGCCCCGCGCCTGTACCTTGTCCAGGCTGCGGTAGTAGTCGCCCATGTCGCCGTCCGGCGGGCTGACGACGGTGGTCGACCAGCCCATCACGTGGTCGCCGCAGAACAGGGCGTTCTCTTCCCTCAGGGCGTAAGCCACGTGGTTGGAGGCGTGGCCGGGGGTGGCCAGCGCCTCCAGCGTCCAGCCCTCGCCGCGCGTGACCTCGCCGTCCGCCACCTCCACGTCGGGCCGGAAGCTGGCCTCGTCCGGCGCCTCGCCGCTGTCCGCACGGGGCGCTGCGCGGCCGACGATGATCGCGCCGGTTAGTTCCTTCAGCGGGTGGGCGAGTGGAGAGTGGTCGGCGTGGGTGTGGGTGGTGAAGATGTGGCTGACCGGCCGTCCGGCGATGGCGGCGGTCAGCGCGGCCAGGTGGGTGTCGAGCAGCGGGCCGGGGTCGATCACCGCCAGCCGCTGGTCACCCACCAGGAAGGTGGCGGTGCCGAAATAGGTGAAGGGTCCGGGATTGTCCGCCACCACCCGGGCGATCAGGGGCGACAGCTGATCCGGGCGGCCGTACTCGAAATCCATCTCGCGCACGTAGGGGATCATTGGTCTGGCCTTTGCGTCGCGGGGGAGATCACGATGTAGGAGCCCCGCCCGTGGCCGTCGACCTTCTGCTGTTCGTCTCGAAACGGGCCAGCGCGGTGGCGGCGGCGCTGCTGTGTCTCGTCGGGGCCCATCTGGCGCTCCAGGTGGCGACAGCGCCGGCGACGGCCTCAGCTAGGGAGGTGCGGGTGGCCATCGTCCGCTGAAGCGGCTTCGGCCGCCAGCACCCCCCTCAGGCCCTCGCGGTAGGTCGGATACGCGGGCCGCCAGCCCAAGGCGGACTTGGCCCGGGCGTTGGAGACGCGCTTCGACTCCGCCCAGAAGCGGCGCGCCATGGGCGACAGGGCGGTCGGGTCCAGCGGCTCCTCAGGCGAAGGCTCGATCCCGAGCAGGCCGGCCGCGTAGGCGGTGACGTCGGAGGGGGCGGCGGGCTCGTCGTCGCACAGGTTGTAGACGCCGGCGCGCTCCGGCCTCGCCATCGCCCGGGCCAGGGCGTCGGCCAGATCGTCCACATGGATGCGCGAGAAGACCTGGCCGGGCTTGACCCAGCGCCGAACGCTCCCCGTTCGCAAGCGCTGCAGGGGCGAGCGGCCCGGGCCGTAGATGCCGGGCAGGCGGAAGGCAAACAAAGGCGAGCCGGTGGCGGCCGCCAGGTCCCGCCAGCCCTGTTCGGCCGACAGCCGGCGCTTGCCTTCGGGCGAGGCGGGAGCGGGCGGCGTGTCCTCCCGCACCCAGCCTCCGGCGCGGTCGCCATAAACTCCGGTCGTCGAGAGATAGCCGATCCACCTGGCGGGACGCGCGGTCGCAAGATGCGCACCCAGCGCCGCCAGGCCCGGGCAACCCCGTTCGCCGGGCGGCGCGGCGATCAGGATCGCGCGCGCCTCGCCGAGCGCCCGCTCGATCTCGGCGGGATCGGTGGGGTCGATGGCGTCCAGCCCGCCCATGCGGGCGCGGGTCTCGGGGCTGCGCGAGGTGGCGCTCACCGTCCAGTCGTCCAGCCGCCGCACCAGGGCGGCGCCGGTAAAGCCGTAACCGAAGATCAGCAGGCGGTTCATGCCTGGCCCGCAGGATCAGGGTCGGGCGGCAGGCTGCGCCTCGGCGGAGAGGGCGATGGCGTACCGAGCCGTCACAGCGTTGCGCACCGCGCCCATGAGCGCCTTCGCGCTCAAACCCCCGCTGCGTAGGGGAGGAGAAGAGCGTGTCATCCGGCGGCCTGCAGCGGCGGCGGGGAGATGGCGGCGGCGCGCTCGGCGTTCCAGGCGGACACGCAAGGGATCCTGGAGAGGTCGGCCCGGTCGCGATAGGCGCGGGCGACCTCGGTGATCTCGCACAGCAGGCCCTCGTCCAAGGTGATCGGATTCAGGCCGAGCGCCAGGAAGCGGTCGTTGCAGACCTTCAGCTCGTTCTCGTCCGCCTCCTTCCTGGGGTTGGGCAGGTAGGCGACCCGGGCGCTGGTGAGCCGGGCCACCGTCTCCGCCAGCTCTCGCACCTGCCGGGTCTCCACCATTTGGTTCAGAATGGCGACGCGGTCGCCCCGGGCGGGCGGGTTCAGCAGAGCCAGCTCGATACAGCGCACCGTGTCCTGCACGTTGATGAAGGCCCGGGTCTGCCCACCCGTGCCGTGCACCGTGAGCGGATAGCCCAGCGCCGCCTGCATTAGGAAGCGGTTCAGCACCGTGCCGTAGTCGCCGTCGTAGTCGAAGCGGTTGACGAGCCTCGGGTCCCGCCGCGTCTCCTCAGTTTGGGTGCCCCAGACGATGCCCTGGTGCAGGTCGGTGATCCGCAGCCGGTCGTTCTTCACGTAGAACTGGAACAGCAGCTGATCCTGGGTCTTGGTCATATGGTAGATCGACCCCGGATCGGAGGGGTAGAGGATTTCGCGCTCCACCGGCCCTGCTGGCGTATCGAGTGTGACCTTGAGATAGCCCTCCGGGATCGGCGCGCCGGCGGTCCCATAGCCATAGACGCCCATGGTGCCGAGGTGCGCCAGGTGGATGTCGCGACCGGTCTCCACGATCGCGGCCAGCACGTCGTGGGTGGCGTTCAGGTTGTTGGTCACAGTGTAGCGCTTATGGCGCGCTGACTTCATGGAGTAGGGCGCGGCGCGTTGCTCGGCGAAGTGGACGACGGCGTCCGGAGCCCAGGCGTCCAGCAGCTCCACCAGGGCGTCGAAATCCTCGCCGAGCGTCAGGTCGAACTGGTCGAGGACTTGGCCCGACACCTCTTTCCAGGCGGCGATGCGCGAGGTCAGGGGGACGATAGGGGTAAGCGACTGGACGCCGAGTTCGCGGTCGATCCGCCGGCGAGACTGATTGTCGACGATGCCGACGGTGTGACCTCGGGCCGAAAGGTGCAGGGCCGTGGGCCAGCCGCAGAAGCCGTCGCCGCCCAGCACCAGTACGCGCATCCGCCGTCCCTCGAGAGCCCGCCCCCGCCATCTGTGCGGGATTTCCAGGCGGGGCGTCAACGGGGCTCGCCGATCCGGGCGGCCATGCGGCGGATAAAGGGACGCGGTCCCGAACAGGGTTCCCCCCGCAGTCTTCCTGCGCTAATCCCAGCCCCGCCCGAGGGCGCGCCTTAGCTCGCGCCGCGAACGAGAGCCCGAACCCGCCCGTGTCCATCCTGATCGACGCCAACACCAAGGTCATCTGCCAGGGCATCACCGGGGCGCAGGGCACCTTCCACACCGAGCAGGCCATCGCCTACGGCACCAAGATGGTCGGCGGCGTCACCCCGGGCAAAGGCGGCCAGACCCATGTCGGCCTGCCGGTCTACGACACCGTGCTGAAGGCGAAGTCCAAGACCGGCGCGGACGCCAGCGTCATCTACGTGCCGCCGCCCTTCGCCGCCGATTCGATCCTTGAGGCCATCGACGCCGAGATCCCGCTGATCATTTGCATCACCGAGGGCATCCCGGTGGAGGACATGATCAAGGTGAAGCGCAGCCTGTCGGGCTCCAAGTCGCGCCTGATCGGGCCGAACTGCCCCGGCGTGCTGACCCCCAACCAGTGCAAGATCGGCATCATGCCGGGCTCCATCTTCATGGACGGCTCTGTGGGCGTGGTCTCGCGCTCGGGCACCCTGACCTATGAGGCGGTGTTCCAGACCACCAATGCGGGCCTTGGCCAGACCACCGCGGTCGGTATCGGCGGCGATCCGGTGAAGGGCACCGAGTTCATCGACGTGCTGGAGATGTTCCTGGCCGACGAGGCTACCAAGTCGATAATCATGATCGGCGAGATCGGAGGCTCGGCCGAGGAGGACGCGGCCGAGTTCATCAAATCCTCCAAGGTCAAGAAGCCCATGGTCGGCTTCATCGCCGGCGTGACGGCGCCTCCGGGGCGACGGATGGGCCATGCGGGCGCGATCATCTCCGGCGGCAAGGGCGGGGCGGAACACAAGACCGCGGCGATGGAGGCGGCGGGCATCAGGGTCTCGCCCTCGCCGGCCAAGCTCGGCGAGACGCTGCTGGAGCTTTTGAAGGGCTGATTATCGCAGTTCACGGTTCCGTTACGGACCGCGGGCGACCATATAGCTAACCGCGCGATCCGCGTCCGCCGCCTGTTTGGCGACACCCTGGGCGGATCGGGCGCCGAGGGTTTGAGATCATGGCTGACGACGCAGGTCTTCGGAACGCCGTTCGGACTGCGGAGGTGCTGAGCGAGACCGCCTTCCTCTACGGCGCCAACGCCGCCTTCGTCGAAGACCTATACGCGCGCTACGGCGAGGACCCGAACTCGGTCGAGCCCTCGTGGCGCGCCTATTTCGAGAGCCTGCACGAGGCCAGACCGACTATCGAGGCCGGGGCGGCGGAGCCCAGTTGGACCAAGGCGGGGACGCCCGTGCAGCGGCCGGAGTGGCTGTCGGCCATCGACGGGCTGTGGCCGGCCATCGAGGCCAAGGTCTCCAAGACCATAGCCGAGAAGGCGCCGGCCGCCTCGCCTGTGGACGTGCGGGCCGCCACGCTGGATTCGGTGCGCGCGATCATGATGATCCGCGCCTTCCGCATCCGCGGCCACCTGCAGGCCAACCTGGACCCGCTCGGCCTGCAGCCCCGCAACGAGAGCGCCGAGCTGGACCCCGCCAACTACGGCTTCGCCGAGCGCGACTACGACCGGCCGATCTTCCTGGACTATGTGCTTGGGCTGGAGACGGCGAACCTTAGTGAGATCCTGGCCATCCTGCGCCGCACCTACTGCGGCAACGTCGGCGTGCAGTACATGCACATCTCCGACCCCGTCGAGAAGGCCTGGATACAGGAACGGATCGAAGGCAAGGACAAGGAGATCACCTTCACGCCCGACGGCAAGAAGGCGATCCTGAAGAAGCTGATCGAGGGCGAGGGCTTCGAGCGCTTCCTGCACAAGCGCTTCCCCGGCACCAAGCGCTTCGGCCTGGACGGGGCGGAGTCCATGGTCCCGGCCCTGGAGCAGATCATCAAGCGCGGCGGCGCGCTGGGCGTGGACGAGATCGTCATCGGCATGCCCCACCGGGGCCGGCTGAACGTGCTGGCCGCGGTGATGGGCAAGCCGTACCGGGTGATTTTCCACGAGTTCCAGGGGGGATCGTCGCTGCCGTCCGACATCGAGGGCTCGGGCGACGTCAAGTACCACCTGGGCGCCTCCAGCGACCGGGAGTTCGACGGCAATAGCGTCCACCTGTCGCTGACCGCCAATCCCTCGCACCTGGAGATCGTCAACCCCGTGGTGATCGGGAAGGCGCGGGCCAAGCAGACCATCGATTTGCGCGAGGACGAGACCGCCGACCGCAGCAAGGTCATGCCGCTGCTGCTGCACGGCGACGCCGCCTTCGCCGGCCAGGGCGTGATCGCCGAGTGCTTCATGCTGATGGGGCTTAAAGGTTACAACACCGGCGGCACGGTGCACTTCATCGTCAACAACCAAATCGGCTTCACCACCAGCCCGCGGAACAGCCGATCCTCGCCCTATCCGTCAGACACCGCCCTGATGGTGCAGTCACCCATCCTGCACGTGAACGGCGACGATCCGGAAGCCGTGGTGTTCGCCGCCAAGGTCGCCACCGAGTACCGCCAGAAGTTCGGCAAGGACACGGTGATCGACATGTTCTGCTACCGCCGCTTCGGTCACAACGAGGGCGACGACCCGACCTTCACCCAGCCCTTGATGTACGCCAAGATCAAGGACCAGCCGTCGGTGCGCGAACTCTACAGCCGCCGCCTGGTAGGGGAGGGCGTGGCCACCGGGACCGAGGTGGACGGCTGGATCGAGGAGTTCGACCGCTTCCTCGACGAGGAGTTCGAAGCCGGCAAAAGCTTCCACGCCAACAAGGCCGACTGGATGGACGGCGTCTGGTCCGGCCTGAAGGCGGAGCCCGGCCAGGAGCTCGCCCGGGGCGAGACCGGCGTGGCGGAGGCCAAGCTGAAGGACCTCGGCCACCTGATCACGGCCGTCCCCGAGCGGATCGAGGTGCACAAGACGCTGCGCCGGGTGATTGACGCCCGCCGCACCGCGGTAGACACCGGCGAGACCATCGACTGGGCGCTCGCCGAGCACCTGGCCTTCGCCAGCCTGCTGGACGAGGGCTTCCCGGTGCGTCTGTCGGGTCAGGACAGCCAGCGCGGCACCTTCTCCCAGCGCCACTCCGCGGTGATCGACCAGGCCACCGAGGAGCGCTACGTGCCCCTAAACAACCTGCGCCCCGGCCAGGGCTTTTTCGAGGTGATCGATTCGGCCCTGTCGGAGGAGGCGGTGCTGGGGTTCGAGTACGGCTACAGCGTCGCCGACCCCTCCACCCTGGTACTGTGGGAGGCGCAGTTCGGCGACTTCGCCAACGGCGCCCAGGTGGTGGTGGACCAGTTCATCTCGGCGGCCGAGCGCAAGTGGCTGCGCATGTCCGGGCTCACCATGCTGCTGCCCCACGGCTACGAGGGCCAGGGGCCTGAGCACTCTTCCGCTCGTCTGGAGCGCTATCTCCAGCTCTGCGCGGAGGACAACCTGCAGGTGGCCAACTGTTCCACGCCGGCCAACTACTTCCACATCCTGCGCCGCCAGGTGCACCGCAGCTTCAGGAAGCCCCTGATCCTGATGACGCCGAAGTCCTTGCTCCGCCACAAGAAGGCGGTCTCGACCATGGCGGACCTAGCCGAGGGTTCATCCTTCCACCGGGTGCTGCACGACACCGCCCAGCGCGACCCGGAAGCCGCCGGCGTCACGCTGAAGCCGGACGCCGAGATCCGCCGGGTGATCCTTTGCTCGGGCAAAGTCTATTACGACCTGACCGACGCCCGGGCCAAGAGGAACGTGGACGACGTCTATATCCTGCGGCTGGAGCAGTTCTATCCCTGGCCCATGCAGACGCTCCGCCGCGAGCTGGCCCGCTTCGCCAACGCCGAGCTGGTCTGGTGCCAGGAGGAGCCCAAGAACATGGGCGGCTGGACCTTCGTCGATCCCTGGGTCGAGCTGACGCTGGCCAAGGTGGAGGACATCAAGGCCAAGCGCGCCCGTTACGTCGGCCGTCCCGCTTCCGCCTCCACCGCCGCGGGGCAGATGAGCCGCCACCTGAGGGAACTGCAGACCTTCCTGGACGAGGCATTCGCCTGAGCCATGTCCTTGTTGCCGCTCATCCCGGCGAACGCCGGGACCCAGATCGTAGGGCCCTGCGATCCGAGGGTGAGCCTTTACCTTCACATCAAGCGTTGCGTCCTGTGATCCGGGTCTCGGCATTGCCCGGGATGAGCGGTGATCTGGGCAGCTGTTGCAGGACTGTTTGACACCATGAGCGACATCCTCGCGCCGACCCTCGGCGAGTCCGTCAGCGAAGCCACCGTGGCCCGCTGGACCAAGAAGCCGGGCGACGCGGTGAAGAAGGACGAGGTGCTGGTCGAGCTCGAGACCGACAAGGTCAGCCTGGAGGTCGCCGCCCCCGCCGACGGCGTGCTGGTCGAGATCAGCGCGGAGGAGGGCGCCACCGTCACCGCCGGCCAGAAGCTCGGCGCGGTGGACGAGAACGGTGCCGCCAAGCCTGTGCCCAAGGGCCGGGGAGAGGCGGCCAAGCCTGCTCCACCGGCCGCTGCGCCGCCCGCCGCCGCCCGGCC
>CAXUEN010000039.1:0-11804 GCA_964249945.1 uncultured Caulobacteraceae bacterium
GCTGGAGGGCGCCACCGTCGCCTTCGCCGCCGGCTCGCTCACCGCCGTCATCGGCCCGAACGGCGCGGGCAAGAGCACCCTGCTCGCGGTCGCCGCGGGCCTGCTGACGCCGCAGGCGGGCGCGGTCACCCTCGCCGGGCGATCGCTGGGGGCGATCGGGCGCCAGGCGCTGGCGCGGCGGCGGGCCTACCTGCCCCAGACGCCGCGGGCGGACTGGCCGATCAGCGTGGAGCGGGTGGTGGCGCTGGGCCTCACGCCCTCGCTCCCGGCCTTCGGCGGCCTTCCGGCCCAGCTGTCGGCCAAGGTGGAGGCGGCGCTGGTCGACCACGAGCTGCTGGCGCTGCGCCACCGCCCGGCGACGGAACTCTCCGGCGGCGAGCTGTCGCGCACCATGCTCGCGCGCGCCGTAGTTGGCGACCCCGAACTGCTGCTGGTCGACGAGCCGACCGCCGGGCTCGACCCCCGCCACGCCTTCGACGCGGCGCGCCGGCTGCGCGCGCGGGCGCGGACCGGTCGCACGGTAGTCGTGGCCATCCACGACCTCGACCTCGCCCTGCGCTTCGCCGACCACGCCGTGGCTCTGAAGGACGGCCGGGTGCTCGCCGCCGGCCCCCTGGCCGAGGTGCTCAACGAGACGCTCCTGCAGCGGCTCTACGACATGCCTGCCCGCCTCATCCCCGACGCGCACGGCGCCGGGGTGCGATTCCTGGATCCGCTGGAGCCCGTCCCATGAAGATGACCGACGAACGCCACAACGAGAAGATGGCCAGGAAGAAGCTCGCCCACGACAGGATCGTGGCCGGCAAGACGGTGGAGAAGGGCCTGCTGATCGTCCACACCGGCAAGGGCAAGGGCAAGACCTCCGCAGCCCTCGGCATGGTCGTGCGCGCCATCGGCCACGGCATGAAGGTCGGCGTGGTGCAGTTCGTGAAGGGCGGCTGGGAAAGCGCCGAGAAGACGGTGTTCGACCGCTTTCCCGACCTGGTGGAGTTCAAGGTCATGGGCGAGGGCTTCACCTGGGACACCCAGGACCGCGCCCGCGACGTGGCCAAGGCGCGAGAGGCGTTCGAGGAGGTCAAGCGCATGATCGCCGACCCGTCCTACCGCATGGTGCTGGCCGACGAACTGAACATCGTGCTGCGCTACGACTACCTGCCCGTGGAGGAGGTGCTGGAGGCGGTGGCCGCCCGCGACCCCATGAAGCACGTCATCATCACCGGCCGGAACGCGCCCGACGCCCTGATCGAGGCCGCCGACCTGGTCACCGAGATGGAGGCGGTGAAGCACCCGTTCCGCTCCGGCGTGAAGGCGCAGGCGGGGATCGAGTACTGACCGAACGGGCCGAACCTAGCCGTCGTCTTTGGCGGAGATTGGGCGCGATCGGGCAGGCGTGCTCACTGCCGGTCGTGCGTTTGAAGCGTCGCTTCTGGCGAGCCTTGAAGCCGTTGTCCCGCATCAGCCTGGCCGTACGGCGACGACCCACGTGCAGGCCCTGGTCGCGCAGCTTCGGCCGGCGCTGAGAAGTCAAACTCCAGGCTGGCCTCGTAGGTGCGCGGCGTTTCGAGATAGGCGGTGTTAGCCCCGGGGCTGCCCACGATCGCGCCGTCGGCGAGGGAGATGTAGTAGTGCTCGTCGGTGACGTTGATCGCCTGGACACGGGCGGTCGCGTGGTGGCCGAACAGGCCCAGCGAGTAGCGCAGCCCGGGATCCAGGGTGACGTGAGAGGGCGCGAAGGAATTGTTGGTGTTGGTGGCCGCGCGCCAGTCAGCCGCAGGCCCAGCCTGTCGTCCGGTCCGCCGCGGCCGCTGACGTCGGCCTGCTCGGTGAACACGCCGTTGGAGTTAAAGCCCTGGACGTAGCGCAGCAGCGGCGCATCGGTCGGGCGCTTCAGGATGTAGTCGAACACCCCGACCGGGGTCTCGGGCCCGAACACGGCGGCGCTCGGCCCGTTCAGGACCTGGATGCCGGCCAGGTTCTCAGCCGGAACCTCGGTGGTGCCGATGATGTTCAGCCCGTCCAGCCGGGTGTTGGAGGCGATGCTGCTCTGGAAGCCACGCGATTGCGGGCGGGAAATCTCGAAGCCCTGCTGGAGCGTATCTCCACCGAAGGCAGGAAGCGCAGGGTGTCGTTCACGTTGCGGGTCTGCTGGTTGACCACCACGTCTTCGGGGATGACCGTCACCAACTGGGGCGCGTCCAGGATCGCTTGGTCGCCCAGCGGACCCAGGGTGGCGATCGGGACGTCGTACTGGGGCGGGGCGGCGTAACCCTGCAGATCGAGCCGCCGGCCCGTGACGGTCACCATAGGTACGCGCGTCGACGAAGGCGTCTGGACAGACTGCGCCTGCGCGGCCGCCATGCCAGCGGAGGTTGCAAGGCCGGCCGGACCAACGCGCCGACGGACGCACCTTTGACGCTTCTGGCCACGGAAGGGGTCTCGCACCTAGAACGAAGGTTTCCGATAGAGTTTCATATTCAACGATATCTATCGAGCGCCGATTTGAGCGGGCGAGGCCGCTTCGTTCCTGAAGTGTGGCTCCGATGGAACGCCCGGGCCGGGCCCCTCCATCGGCCTCCCTTACGCACCTGGCGCCAGGCCGACCTTGCTCAGGCCCGGTCGCGCGGAACGGGTTCGAGGCGCAGCCCATCGAGCAGGGCGGTGTTGTCGCCGCTGAGGGCGGCCCGTTCCAGCCTCGCTTCGAGACTTCGGAAGGCCTTCAGGATGGCGTGGCCGCGATCGGTCAGCTCCGCGCCGCCCTTGTCTCCGCCGCCCTTGGTCGTTTCGACCAGGCGGCCGCCCCAGCAACGGTTCATGCTGTCGACCAGCAGCCAGATGCGGCGATAGCTCATGCCGATTTCGCGGCCTGCGGCCGATATGGACCCGGTGCGGACGATCGCCTCGAGCACCAGCGCCTTTCCGGGGCCCATGGCCGGCTCGGTCCCGCACATGAGCTGCGCCTTCAGCTTGAACGGACCCAGGATCGACAAAGGGGCTGCTCCCGCATGCAACGTTCCGGATCATAGCCGATCAGGCGAGAGGCCAGAGAACGACATTGCGAGTCGATGTATTTGGGCAGATATGGCGCGAACGCCGGTTGGGACTTATGCGGGACAGGGCGACCATGAGCTACAAGGTCCTGATCGACATGACCGGGGTGCGGTGCGGCCGGCTGATCGGGCTCGCCTGTTCGCATCGCAGTCCAAGCGGTCATGCCCACTGGCTGTTCGCCTGCGACTGTTGGGCGGAGGTGGTCGTCAACGGCGCCAACGTCCGCGTCGGCGATACGACGAGCTGTGGCTGCACGCACCGCGAGATCAGCTCGGCCCGCCTGCTCGTGCACGGGCGCAGGGCCGCCGCGCGTCACGATCCCACCTACAGGACCTGGCAGACCATGAACGCTGACTGCACGAACCCCGGACGCGTCTGGCTACCCGCGCTGCGGAGCCCGGGAGGTGAGCGTGTGCGCGGCGTGGCGAGGCGACTTCCGGCAGTTCCTGTCGGATTTGGGCGAGCGCCCGGATGGCCATCCTGTGTCGGGTCGACGACACCGCAGACTTCACTCAGGTCAACTGCTTCTGGGCTCCGGCTCGGTCCCGCAAGGCTCGCGCCGTCGCGGGTTGGCGACGACGGACGGGCTCAGGCGGCGACAATCGGTGCGACGAGGCCGATGCGGCCGAGAGCGGAGCCCCATCGTCCCACGCTGCCGCCAGGCTCGACGCCTGACCCTGCTTTGCAGCCGACGCTGCGACGTTGACGGTACACGCGATGGTCCTCTGCGGGCGCCGGCGTACAGCCTCGCCCTGTCGCGGGCGGCGGCCGGCGCCGTCGCTCCGGCGTGCTAACGCGATGTCGCGGTCAACCTCCGCACCGTTCCAGGCGGACCTGCTATAGCGGTCTGGATCAGCTTGACTGCAAAGGCGCAGTAGGCGGTCTTCTGCTCATCCGTCCATGCGAGCGCGGGATTGGCCAGGATGGGCTGCACCGCCTGTCTCTGCTGCGGGCTGAGCTGGGAGAACGCGCTCAAAGCGAGCGGCTTGGCCTGCGCCTGTGAGAGCGGGGCAGCCGGTGTCGCCGGCCGGGTGGCGATCTGCTCCAGAACCCTGACGGATACCTCGCGCTCCTCGGCTGCAAGTGCGGGCGTCAGCATCTGGCTTATGTCTACGCCTGCGGGCCTGCCCTGGACCAGGTTGACGCAGGCGGTAGGATTCCTTGCGCCGACCAGAGACGCCTCTTCCGCCACCACCTGGAACAGGTCGCGGCTGTTGGCGTCATCAATCTCGCGCGCATGCGATGCGATGATCTGGGAGATGAGGGGGACGGCCACAGCCTGCACCTTGACGATAGCGTCAGGCGCCCTCCCGTTCGTCTTCACGGCTTCAACGATCTGGCCGTATTGCGCCGGGTAGTAACGATGCAGAGCCGACATCTCTGGATTGGCCTTGTCTATCTGGCTCTCGATGGACGGCTGGTTCAGCATCGCGCCCGCACGCCCGCCCAGGACCGCGAACACCGACACCACCAGACCCAGCCGCCCACGAGCCCGGCCCACTGGCGCCGGCTTACCCGTGGCGCGACGCCATGCGCCGATACCGGCCGTCGCGGCCACGCCCCCCACCACGCCGCCGAGGGCGCACGCCAAGATCGGGTTCATGTAAAAAGCATCATCCCCTCAAGTACAACCGCACTGTACCCAGCCTCTGAGGCCGATGGCTACAGCCGCCTCGCGATCCACTGGACGGCTCGCGCGTCGCTCGACACGCGACGCGGCCGGGGTTCGAACCGGGATGGGCCAGCGCGTGGCCGCGGCTGAAGAGGTGAAAGACACGCGCCGATAGGCGGCGCGCCGATTTCAGGGCTGAGGGGCGTACTCGGATCCGAGAGGCCGCACGCTGCAGCCTGGAAGGCTCAGGTCCGGCCATACGGTCGCTCTGGAACGCGGCATCCGCGGATCGCATGTGAAACGCCGCACGACGGAGAAGGTCTCGCTCTGCAGCTTGTTGTTGCGCCAACGCTGAACCGAGTAGCCGTCGAGGATGTAGGGAGGCCCGGATCGGCCGGAGAAGCTGTAGAGGTGCTCCACCGACAGCAGATCGTTCCCTCCTTGCGGGGGCGGTGCGCCTTGGGGCGGCCGGGGCGGCGCCATGGCCCCGGACTGAGACGGCGCTGCTAGGAACACCCAGGCGCTGGGCCGGGGCCGCCACACCAGCCACGCCCTGGTGTAGGCGTCGAACTCCTGCACGAGCAGTCGCGAACTGCGAACGCCGGGGGCGCGCAGCATATCTTCGGCGATCTCGATCGCGTCCGGCTCCAGAAGGTCGTGAACGCCCCAGGCGAGGACGGGGCAGCGATCCGGCGCGACGCCCGCTGCGCGTTCAGCCAGGCGTTCCGACAGCCCCTTGAGGCGGCGGCGGCCGGCGAGTTCAACAGGCAGCACCGCCTCCAGATCAGCGCCGGCGGGCATGTAGCGCCCATAGAAGGCGCGCTCCGCCAGGCCTCGAAAGGTGGGGTCCGCGGGACCGAACCTGAACGGGAAGATCACCGGCACGGGCCTGCCGACGCAGTCTTTGATCCCCCCGACGTAGGCGGCGGACGCGCGCCAGGGCTCGTTCAACGGAAGGAAGCGGCCTGTGAGCAGGGCGAGGTTGGCCCCGACCAGTCCGAGCAGCAGCAGGCCGAACAGGCCTTCGCGCACGGTTCGTCCCCTCGGCCCGCAGACGTCGTAGAGCCAGGCCAGCAAGCCCCAGACGAAAGGGGCGGCCGTGAAGAGATTGCGCGGAGAGATGGATGACGCCACGGTCGCCGACACCAGGGCGCCCACCCCCGTCACGCCTGCGACCGCGACCGCGCACAGGCCGGCGGTCCAGGCGCGTCTCGGCGATGGGGCGACGCCGTCCGTCGCCGGCGGCCGACGGGCGTTGGCCAGGCCCGCGACCACCAGGACGGCGATGGCCACCACCACGGTCTCGGGAATCGCCCGCCCTCCCCCGGCGCTCAGCGCCTTGAGATAGAAGCCCGGGCTGTTGTCGAACCAGAGATTGTGGAAGTCCTGCTGGGTGGAGTGCGCCAGCAGGCGCAGGTAGGCCACGTTCAGCGCCAGGATCAGCCCCCCCGTCGCCACCAGGGGCGCTGCAACCCGCAGATTGCGCCAGTGGGTCAGCACCAGCCAGCCCAGCACCATGCCTACGCCCAGCAGGACGTAGGAGTGGCAGAAGCTGCCGAACAGACCGACGACGGCGAGCGCAGCCAGGAGCCAGGGGGGCGCGCGGCCGGTCGCCGCCAGACGACCCCGAACCTCGATGGCGAGCGCCAGCATCGCGGCCGACATCAGCAGACTCAGCGCGTAGTTGCGGGCGTTCTGGGCATGCTCGAACCAGCCCATCGAGGTGGCGGCGACCGCGAGGGCGAAGGCTATGGAGGCCGGACGGAAGATGCGGCGCACCCCGAAGCCGAACGCCACCAGGGACAGCACGGCCAGCAGCGCGCTGAGCAGGCGGACCGAGACCTCCGACACGCCGGCGACGCGCGTCCAGACCCACAGGACGAAGTAGTAGGCGGGGGGCTGGGTGTCGGTCAGCGACCGGCGCAACACCTCGCCAGGGCCGCCGCCATGGTCGATGAGGTGCAGGGTGTAGAGTTCATCGATCCAGAAGCTGCTGGTGGAAAGACCGACGAAGGCGAAGCCGACGGCGACCGCTGCGATCAGGCCGAAGCCGAGGGTCATGGCGTCGGGGCGTCGCCAGGCGGCGCGGAAGGGGGCCGGAGACGACATGGTCGGTCAGGCGGAAGCGACGCGCGGACGCTGCTGTCGGTTGAGGGACGCAGGTTCCGACGACGCCCTCACGACGCGCCACCCGACAGCCCGGGTTCGCGCGACCGTCCATGGCGGCTCACCTCGCGCCAGGCGCCTCGGAGCACGATCTGGTAGTTGATCACCACGGCGCTGAACGCCCCCAGAAGGCTGGCCAGCGGCCAGTAGGCGCCGCGGGCGGCGAGCAGGACCGCGACAGCCTCGTTGACGACCGCGCCGATCCCACACGCCGCGTAGAAGGCGAGCAGGCCGCCCAGCATCTTCGCGCCCCGCAGCCTGCGGTCACGGAAGGTCAGCAGGTTGTTCAGGACGAAGTTGGACGTCATGGCGACGCCGATTCCGGCAGCCTGCGCCCAGGCCAGCGGCGCCGCCGTCCGGGCCAATCCCGTCGCCGCCAGGTTAACCGCCACCCCGCTCGCGCCGACCAGGGCGAACAGGAAGACGCGCGCCGGCAGCCAGCCCCCCGTGCGCTTCTCGGCGATCAGCGCGACAAGGTCGGCGCAGACCCGCATGTCCAGCTTCGAGCGTCCGCCGATTCGGGCGCGGAGCGAGGTCGGCGTCTCGTACAGGCGGGGCGGCCGCCGGCCGGAGACGATCACGTCCATCAGCACCTTGAACCCCACGCCCGACAGGCGGGGGCGCACCTGCTCGAACCAAGCTTGCGTCATAAGGAAGAAGCCGCTCATCGGGTCCGCAGCGCGCACGCCGAGCACGGGGCGCGTCAGTCGGGTGGCGAACCGGCTCAGCCCGTTGCGCAGGCCCGTCAGGCCGCTTTCGCCGTCGCCCATGTAGCGGCTCGCCACTGCGATGTCCGCGCAGCCGCTCTCAAGCGACCGCAACATCTTGCACAGCAGCGACGGATCATGCTGGCCGTCGCCGTCCATGACGCCCAGAACCCGCCCTCGCGCAGCCTCCCAGCCGCAGATGGCGGCCGAAGCCAGTCCCTGTCCGTCCAGGCGGCGGATCAAGCGTATGCGGGGCTCCCGACGCTGCATCGCCGCCACTGCGGCTGCGGTCCGGTGATCGACGGAGTCGTCCACGACGATGATCTCGAAGTCCACCTCGCCAAGCGCATCGACCGTCGCGGCCAGCACAGAACCGATCGCCTCGGCCTCGTCCAGGGTACAGATTACGAGGGAGAGGCGCGGACTCATGACCGCCTTAGAAGCAGGCTGCAGCGGCCCGTGCAATGACGGCCGCAGGGCCGCCGAACGCGTCGGAACGACGCCTCCTGTCGTTCCCAGGCCGGGCGGATGCAGCGGGATCAAGTCGGCGGCGGCGACTGCGGATTGTCGATCAGGTAGGGTCGGGACGAACCCGGTCGGAGGATCCAGGTGTTGGTGAAGTCGAAGCCGGCGTAGCTCGACTGCTGATGAGGATCGAGCCCGGTCGAGCCGCCGATGGCGGTCACGCCCGCGCTGGACCCGGCGCCGACCCCGATCGTCGTGTTCGTGGTTCCTTCGTCATAATAGTCGTTGGAGAGCCCGTCGGATCCATTGTTCACGCCGACGAAGCCATAAGCGCCCTTACCGGTGGCGTAGGAATTGGCGATAAGGCCGTAGTCGTTCACGCCGACGAGGGCGCCTTTGCCGGAGCTTCCACTTACGGCGCCGGTGGCGTAGCTGTCCTCGATCTCGTTGTCGTTGTAGCCGACCAGACCGCCGACTTGGGACTTCGCGGTCACCGCACCGGTTGCATAGCTTCGCTCGAGGATGCCGTTGGCGTCATGGCTCCCGATCAGCCCACCGACCTGCGAGACGCCGGATACGGTGCCGGTCGCATAGGTGTCGTCGACGCCTCCGAACTCGGCGCTCTCTCCGATCAGGCCGCCCACCAGCGCGCCGGAGCCCGCAGGCGTGTTCTGGCCAGACACCCCGCTCACCGCGCCGGTGGCGTAGCTCGAGATGACCTGCGTGTCGTCGAGGGTGTAGCCTGCGAGACCGCCCACCTGGCTGTAGCCCGTCACGGCCCCGGTGGCGTGGCTGGACAGGATGTCGCCCATGCTCTCGCCGACCAGGCCGCCGATCGCGGAGCCCGAGCCCGTGGCGGTCTTGCCGGATGCCCCGTTCACCACGCCCGTCGCGTAGTCGCCGGTGAGCACGCCTGAGCCCGAGTTCAGCCCGACCAGCCCGCCGACCTCTGTGTTCCCTGAGACCTTGCCGGTGGCGTAGTCCGCGTTCAGCTGCCCGCTGTTGAAGCCGGCCAGCCCGCCCATCTGCGTTCCGGCGTTCTGAGGGCTGGACACGGCCGCCTTGCCCGACGATCCGCTGATCGCGCCCGAACTGTAGCCGACAAGGCCGCCCACCTGACTCGACCCGCTCACCGTCCCCTTGCCGGACGCGCCGCTGACCGTGCCGGCGTTGTAGCCGACGAGCGCGCCCACATCGGTCCCGCCGGTGATCGCGCCGGAAACGGTCACCGCCTCCGCCGCGCCGGACAGATAGCCGAACAGGCCGACGCCGGTGGAGGCCGGCGCGTCGATGGTCAGGCCCGAGACGGTGTGGCCAGCCCCGTTCAGCACCCCGGTGAAAGGCGATGACGCGTGGCCGACAGGAACGAACCCGGCGGGGCTCCACACGTCCGACGGATTGGCCGTGCCGCTGGCGTCGACGTTGGCGGCCAGGGTGTAGGTCGCCGAGAGGTCCAGAGCCGTCAGCTGCAGCTGATGGGCGTTGGTGACGATGGTAGAGTATTCCGACCGCAGAAGCGGCCGGGTGGAGCCTTCGAACACCACCCACGGGCCGGAAGAGCTGAAGTCGAAGCCGGCATAGGTCGACTGAGCGTAGGGGCTCAGACCCGTCGATCCGTTGATGCCCAAGACGTTCGAGGTGGGAGCGCTCAGGCTCCCTACGGCGACGGTCTGTCCGCTCGTCACCGTGTCCCAATAGGCGTTGGCGATGGTTCCCGACCCCACCAGGGCGCCGCCCGAGCCAAGGACCGACCCGCTGGAATAGGCTCGCGAGATCGTTCCGTCGCTGCTCAGGCCGGCGATGCCGCCGACGGTCTTCGCTCCCCCCTCGCCCACCACGCCTGTGAAGTAGGCGTCGCTGATCGACCCTCTGTTCCAGCCCACGATTCCGCCAGAGTCTTGGCCGGCGACCACTGTGGCGTCACTGTTCAGGTTGGATGCGGACACGCCCACCTGGTTGTATCCGATGACGCCGCCGACGTAGACGCCGGATGTGACAATCCCGTAGCTGGAGGCGTTCTCCACCGTCCCGTCGTTCCAGCCGACGACGCCACCGGTTACGACCCGGCCAGGATTGCTGACCGTCCCGCTGAAGCTGACGTTGGTCATCGCGCCGCTGAGATAGCCGACGAGACCTCCGACATCGTTGCTGTCGCCGTTCACCGCGCCCGTGACCGTGACTTGATTGATCGACCCGCTGGAGAAACCCACGAGGGCCCCGGTGTCGCCGCTTCCGGTGATGGACACGTTCGCGAGGCGGAGATCCTCGATGATGCCCGCGGAATAGGTGAAGAGGCCCAGGCCGTCGGCTCCCGGCAAGTCCTCGTACAGACCCGTGACGACGTGGCCTCGCCCATCGAGGACGCCCGTGAAGGGCGTGGTCTTCGTCGCAAGCGGCGAGAAGCCCGTCAGACCCCAGACATCGGACGGATCGGACGTACCGCTCGCATCGATGTCGGCGCCAAGGGTGTAGGTGGCGGAGAGGTTGAGCGCCATCAGCTGCAGCTGATGGGCGTTGGTGACGGTGGTGGAGTATTCCGACCGGAGCAGCGGCCGGGTCGAGCCGTCGAGGATGACCCAGGGGCCGGAGGCGGTGAAATCAAGGCTGGCGTAGCTGGCCTGCGCATAAGCGCTTGTGGAGGTCCCGACAGGCGTCAGGCCGGCGATCACACCCGAGTCAAGACCATAGCCAACCGCGGCGGACTGGCCGGTCGTCTTAGCGTCCCAGTAGCTGTTCTGTATAGTCCCACCATCGTTCCAGCCGACAAGGCCGCCGGAACCGGTTCCGCTGACTTTTCCGGTTGCATATGACGTAGAGACTGCGCCCTGAAGGCCACCCTCGGCGCTGTTCCTTCCGACCAGACCGCCTACGTAGGCCGAACCGGTCGCCGATCCGAGTGCATAGGAGTTGAAGATAGAACCGCCATTGTCTCCAACAAGACCGCCTGCGTCACCGCCGCTGGTGCGAATGACACCCGAGGCATAACTGCTTGACACTGAACTCTTTTCAGTATCTCCGACAAGCCCGCCTGCTTCGTCAGTTGCCGTGACGCTGGCGGAAGACCAGGACGCTGTGATCTTGTCGGTGTCCGACGCCGCAATAAGCCCACCCGCTATGTCTCCATAGCCCGACACTTGGATTGATCCGGTTGAATATACATCTGAGATAAGGGAGGTGATGCTGTTGGCGACAAGTGCGGCGACAAATCGGCCGCCGACAACGTAGGCGTCGATCAGTCCGAAATCGTGGAAGTCCGCGTTACGCGTAGATCTGAACATTGCATCGAAGGTATCGCTGGGACGGTCGATAGTGAGACCCGCGATCACGTGGCCTTGCCCTTCAAGCTCCCCCGTGAACGGTTGGCTTTGAGTTCCGATGGGTACGAAACCAAACCCCGTGTTCCACCCTGCCGTCAGCCCGGCGTCGATATCCCGCCCAAGGGAATAGTCCCCTGAAAGGTTGTTCTGGATGTTCTGCAGGTCATAGACGGTGTTGACCAGCATGTAGGCGGTAAGCTGGGCGCCCCCCGCCACGTCTGCGGCATAGTTGGTCAGCGTGGTGTAGCTTGTCGGGTTGACGGAGCGGGGGTCGTTGCCGGCCGGGTTGTAGAGGATGCTCACCGCCCCCGATGTGCTGGCGAGCGCGCCAGAGCCGAAGTTGATCGTGCCGGTGCCCGTGCCCGTGTTGTCGGCGTCCAGGTTTATCGCGCCGCCGCCGCTAGAGGTGATTGAGGCGTTCACGTCCACGTTGCGGTAGGCCGACAGCGTCAGCCCGGCGCCGGTGGTCCAGGTGATCGGCGCGGCGAC
>CAXUEN010000040.1:0-11761 GCA_964249945.1 uncultured Caulobacteraceae bacterium
GTCCTCGCCGCGGTGGAGGCGCTCGCGCCGTTCCTGGCCGCCGAGACCCTGCCCCAGGGCGTGCTCCAGGCCATGGCGGCGGGCGACACCACCTTGGCGGCGCTCCAGGCCGTCGGCGGCCTGCTGACCGATGCGGAGATCGAGGCCGTCGCCCCCCTGCTGCTCGACGACCCGGCCGCGGTGGCGGGCCTCGCCTCCCTTAAAGACGACCTGTGGGCCGCCCACGCCGTCCCGGCGCTCGCGCGTTGGCGGCGCGGGCGGCGGCGCGAACCGGAGCCGGTCACCGTCGGCCCGGAGTACGACGAACTCGCCGGATCGAGCGCCGAACGCTTTCCGGCGACCTTCGCCGCGGCCTGCGTGAAGGCGGCGAGGACGACGACCCTGCCGCGCCGCCGACTGTGCGCCCTGGCGACCGCCCGCAACGAGGGCCCCTACCTGCTCGACTGGATCGCCCACCACCTGGCCATCGGGGTCCAGGACTTCATCCTCTACACCAACGACAACGACGACGGCTCGGACCGGCTGCTGGAACTGCTGCACGGGCACGGGGTCATCCGCCTGTTCAGGAACCAGGTCGGCCCGGGCGTGGGCCCGCAGCTGAAGGCCTACGCCCACGCGCTGCAGTTCGCGCCGGACATCCTGGACTACGAGTGGGCGGCGGTGATGGACGTGGACGAGTACCTGATGGTCAACGAGGCGCACTTCCGCGACGTCGCGGCCTTCCTCGACTGGATGGCGCCGCTCGACGCCGACTCCATCGCCCTGTCCTGGACCATGCAGGGCCCTAACGGCGCCAGGCGGTGGGAGGACGCGCCGGTCACCGGGCGCTTCGACAGGCGGCAGGCGCCGGACCGCCACGTCAAGTCCGTGTTCAGGCCTCGGCGCTTCACCCGCGCCCACCCGCACTTTCCCAACGACGACGCCGTCCACCCGCGCCGGTACTTCGCCGCGGACGGGCAGGCGTTCAGCGCCTGGCCGTTCAACGAGCAGCCGAGCTGCGAGCGCGCGTGGTGCGCCCACTTCTACTACAAGTCGGCCGAGGAGTTCCTGGTCAGGCGGCTGCGAAACCGGGCGGACGTAGGGGTGATCGGCCACCTGGACGAGGCGCTGATCTCCAAACCCCTCGCCAACCTCTACTTCGAGATGTTCTGGCACCCCGAGCTGTTCGGGCCCGGCATCAGCGACCAGACCGTCGCGCGGGCGGGGAGGCAACGCCAGACCCTTCTAGCGCTTCCCGGCGTGGCCGAGGCCGAGGCCGCATGCAAGGCGATGTATCTGGAGGAGGCGCGGCGCGTGCGGGAGGTGCTGGCCGGCAGCCCACGCTTCAACGCCGCAGGGACCCAGGAGGCCTACCTGCTCGAACTCGCCTTCGGCGAGCCGCGCTGACCCGTTGCTGGCGAAGGGTCCCGACGGTAATTTGCCACCGATGAGAGTCGATTGCACGATCCTCAGCTGTCTTGCGATCTGCGGCCATGCCCTGATCGCGCAAGTTCTGGCCGCGCAGGTTCCGGCCGCGCCGGCCCCGGCCGTCAGGAACCTTAAGGTCGACGGCCTCAGCGTCCTGGCGCTCCACGACGGGGTCAACACCGTTGCGGGCTTCCTGCCGGACGGGTCGGCGGCGACCATCGTCCAGGCGTGGCGCGCGAACGGCAACGCCCACGGCCACCATGACTGGCTGGTGCTGGCGCCGACCGCCGAGGGCCACGGCGCCGCGGAGGTGACGCGGCTCGACCCCGCCTCCGAGGAGCTCGAGGACGTGGTCGGCGATGCGCCGTTCGACGGCGAGCGCGTGCTGGACGCGGTCCGCTTCGCGACGGGGCGGGTCGAGGGGCGGCGCGCCAGCCTGATGCTGGAAGCCGGGCTCGACGCGGCGCCGAGCGGCGTGCCCGCCGACCATGCGACCGCGACGGTGCGCGTCTTCCGGATCGTGACGACCGAGGGCGAGCCAGGCGACTCCCCACTGGAGTTCCACCTGCTGTCGAGTGCGCGGACCACCCGGCGCTATTGCAACGCCGAGCTGGCGCTTTCCCAGGCCTTGGACCTGCCGCTGCCCGCCGACTACGGCGGTCCGAACCGGATCGACGGATGCTTTTCGCCCTGAGCGCCGGGCTGGCGGCGCTCGTCGCGGCGCCCGCGCCGGCTGGGACGCGCTACGACAACGCCGGATACGGGCTCGCCTTCGCCCTGCCCGCAGGCGCCGACGTCTGCAGCTCCCCACCGCCGGCGGCCGACCACGGCCTGCTGTTCAGGCCGGCGGGCGTCCACTCGCCCCCGTGCGACGACGACATCGAGAGCGGCGCGCGCTATATCAACGTCGACGCCCGCTTCGACGCGGACGGGGCGGCCCCCGTCCGCGACTTCGTACGGGTGGAATGCCCGCAGCTGGCCTATGACAGCCAGGGCCGGGTGACACCGATCCCGCCTCCGATCCTCCCGCATGGGGCCCACTCCGGCGGACTCGCCTGGAGCGCCTGCCGCATCGACGGCGCCGACGGCGCGATCCTGGAGGTCCTGTTCGGCCGGCGCGCCGCGAGCCGGACCGCTTCGCCCGTCGCCTACCGGATCACGCTGAAGACTACGCCGCAGGCCTACGCCCTCGACCATGCCGGCTTCGTGCGCTGGCTTGCCACGGTGCGCCTGCGGCCGCCGCTCTGACCTGGCCGCCGGCCCTGATGTCGAAGACGGGCTGCTGGCCGCCGCAGGTCCCGCGCCAAGCGCACGGCTCCCACTCTGGAGGCGAGGTCCATATGGTCGCGATCCGCCGGCCGCGCTTCGCCGTCGGTCAGGCCTGGACAAGGACGTCATGCCCCGCCTAGGTCGCCGGCCAGGAGATCCCGCATGAGCCCAGCCGCCTCGCCCGACCGTCGCCAGATCCTGAGCGCGGGGGCGGCGCTCGGCGCGGTCGCGCTGGCGGGACGCGGCCAGGCGGCGCCTGCGGCCGCCGACGCGCCCTTCGTCGCAGCCCTGGCGGCGTTCGCCGACGAGATCCTGCGCCTCAGCCCGGAACAGGCCACCCAGCTCGGGGTGGACAGCGGCCGCTACGCCCAGCTGAAGTCGCAGCTTTCGGACATCTCGCCTGCCGGCGACGCGGCCTGGGCGGCCGAGGTCGAGACCATCCGCTCGCGCCTGCAGGCGATGGAGCGGGCGCAGCTGACCGAGGCCGACCGCATCCGCTACGACACGGTGCTCTACGCCGCCGAGCGGGGACTCGACGGAACCGCCTTCTTCTATGGCGGCGGTGCCGCGGCCGGGTTCTCCGGCGGCGCCCAGCCCTATGTGATCAGCCAACAGAACGGGGCGGCCACCTCCGTGCCCGAGTTCCTGGACTCAACCCACCAGGTCCACAGCTCCGCGGACGCGGAGGCCTATCTCGCCCGGGTCTCGGCCATGGCCCGCCAGCTGGACCAGGAGACCGCTCGCATTCGGGCCGACGCGGGGCGGGGAGTCATGCCGCCGGACTTCATCGCCGCCACCACCTTGGGCCAGCTCCGGGGCTTCCGGGCCACGCCGGCCATTCAGCAGCGGCTGGTGACCTCGCTGTCCACCCGGGCCGCCAAGGCCGGGATCGCGGGCGACTGGGCGGGGCGCTGCACGCGCATCGTGGAGGGCGAGGTCTATCCGGCGCTCGACCGCCAGATCGCCGGCTTCGCCGCCGCCACCGCCCACGCGCCGCACACCGCGGGCGTCCAGCGCCTGCCGCAGGGCGAGGCCTTCTACGCCTATGCGCTCAGGCTGGGGACCACCACCACCCAGTCGGCCGCCGAGGTGCACGCCATCGGCCTGGAGCAGAACCGCGCCATCCAGGCCCGCATGGACGGCCTGCTGCGAAACCAGGGCCTGAGCCAGGGCACGGTGGGCGAGCGGGTGCAGGCGCTGAACAAGGACCCGCGCTTCCTCTATCCCGACACCGACGCCGGGCGGGCCGAGCTGATCGGCTACCTGAACGGCTGCATCGCGCGCATCCGTCCCCTGATGCCCCAGCTCTCGCATCTGGGGCTGAAGGCCGACGTCATGGTCAAACGCGTGCCGGTGGACATTCAGGACGGCGCAGCGCTCGGCTACATGAACTTCGCCTCCCTCGACGGCTCGCGCCCGGCGATCTACTACGTAAACCTGAAGTCCACCGCGCTCTGGCCCAAGTACCAGCTGCCGACGCTGACCGCCCACGAGGGCATCCCCGGACACACCTGGCAGGGCGCCTATCTGGCCGAGCACCACGACGAGATCCCCCTGATCACCTCGCTGATGGGCTTCAACGCCTTCGTGGAGGGCTGGGCGCTGTACGCCGAGCAGCTGGTGGACGAGCACGGCCTCTACGCCGACGATCCGTTCGGCGAGATCGGCTATCTGCAGGCCCAGCAGTTCCGCGCCTGCCGCCTGGTGGCCGACACCGGCCTGCACGCCATGGGCTGGACCCGCGAGCAGAGCGTCGCCTTCCTGAGCGGCCAGACCGGCAAGGGCGCCGACGCCATGACCAGCGAGACCGACCGCTACTGCGTCGCGCCCGGCCAGGCCTGCGGCTACAAGACTGGTCACAACGAGATCCTGCGCCTGCGCGACAAGGCCCGGGCCGCGCTGGGACCGCGTTTCGACCTCGCCGGCTTCAACGACGCGGTGGTCGAGACGGGCGGCGTTCCCCTCACCGTGCTCGCCACCGCCATCGACGCCCACATCGCGCGGGTGCAGCGGGGCTGAGAGACCTTGGGCAGGACCTGCGAACCGGAGCCGAGCCATGAACCCTCTGTTCGCAGGCCTGCCGACCACCGTCTTCGAAGAGATCTCGGCCCTGGCCCGCCAGCATGGCGCGGTGAACCTCGGCCAGGGCTTCCCGGACGGTAACGGGCCGGACGACGTCCGCGCCCACGCCGCTGAGGCGCTGATGCACGGCTACAACCAGTATCCGCCCATGCTGGGGACGCCCGAACTCCGCCGCGCGGTAGTGGAGCACTACGCCCGCTTCCAGGGACTGGACCTGTCCGTCGAGGAGGTGCTGGTGACCTTCGGCGCTACGGAGGCGCTGGCCTGCGCCCTGTTCGCCCTGGTCGCGCCGGGCGACGAGGTGGTGCTGATCCAGCCCATGTACGACGTCTACCTGCCCGTCGTCCGCCAGGCGGGGGGCGTGCCACGCTTCGTCCGCCTGGAGCCGCCGCACTGGCGGCTGGAGGAGGCGGCGCTGGAGGCCGCGATCACTCCGGCCACCCGGGTCCTGGTGCTCAACAACCCGCTCAATCCCGCCGCCCGGGTGTTCGACGCGGAGGAGCTGGCGGCGGTGGCACGGGTCTGCGTGCGCCACGACCTGGTCGCGGTCTGCGACGAGGTCTGGGAGCACATCGTCTTCGACGGCCGCCGGCACCGTCCGCTGATGGCGTTCGAGGGCATGCGCGAGAGGACAGTGAAGATCGGCTCGGCGGGCAAGATTTTCTCCATGACCGGGTGGAAGGTGGGGTTCGCCTGCGCGGCGCGTCCGCTCCAGCAGGTGCTGGCCAAGGCCCACCAAGTGCTGGCCTTCACCGTGCCGCCCAACCTGCAGGCCGGGGTGGCGTACGGGCTGGCCAAGGAGGAGGGCTATTTCGCCGGGCTCCGCAGCGGCTTCCAGCGCTCGAGGGACCGCCTGGCGGCGGCGCTGCGGGCGCAGGGGTATGCGGTGCTGGACAGCGAGGGCGCCTACTTCCTCTGCGTCGACCTGCGGGCCTCGGGCGTGGAGGCCGAGGACACGGCCTTCTGCCGGGCGGCCATCACTGAGGCGGGCGTCGCCGCCATCCCGGTCTCCGCCTTCTACGCCGAGGCGCCGGTGCGCAACGTCGTGCGCCTGTGCTTCGCCAAGCAGGACGCCACCCTCGACGAAGCCGCCCGCCGCCTCGGCGAGGCGCGGCGGCTGTTCACCCCGGCCGAGACGGGCTAGGCGTCGTAGCGCGGGGACGGTCGCGCCCGCTCGATCATGTGGTTCGTGGCCTCGTCCAGGCACGCCTCGACGCAGCGGATCATGGCTTCGCTATCGAAGGCCGTGTACAGCCGCTCCAGGCCCCGGACGAAGCTCAGCTCCCTGTCGTCGATCTGCATCGATGGTGCGGGCAGGATCATCTCTCGTTCTCCAGACCTGTCTGCAGGAGAGCGGGGTTCGGTTAACGCCCGGTGTAGCCCCGTATTTGCCCTATCGCGGCGCCCGCTTGGCCAGGATGCGCTGCAGGGTGCGCCGGTGCATGTTCAGCCGGCGGGCGGTCTCGCTGATGTTGTGGCCGCAGAGCTCGTAGACGCGCTGGATATGTTCCCAGCGCACCCGGTCGGCGGACATCGGGTTCTCCGGCGGGGCGGGCGAGCCGCCCTCCCGGGCGGCCAGCAGGGCCCGGGCCACGTCGTCGGCGTCGGCGGGCTTGGGCAGGTAGTCCACCGCCCCGGCCTTCACCGCCGCCACGGCGGTGGCGATGTTGCCGTAGCCGGTGAGCATGACCACCCGGGCGTCGGGACGCACGGTCTGGATCACCTCCACCACCTGCAACCCGTTGCCGTCCTCCAGCCGCATGTCGAGCACGGCGAAGGCTGGGCACTTCTCTTTCACCACGGTGATCGCCTCGGCCACCGCGCCCACGGCGGTGACCTCGAAACCGCGGCTTTCCAGCGCCCGGCCCAGGCGGGTGCGCAGGGGCGCGTCGTCGTCCAGCACCAGCACCGACCTTTCCGGCAGCGCGGCGATCGAGGCGGAGATGTCGGTCATCCAGGGCTCCTGAAGCTGGCCGGCGAAGGGCCGCCGCCATCGTCATAGTGTCGCAGCTAGGGTGGGCGCAACAAAAGAGGTGCAAATGAGGCGCCGCCGCTCAGGCGGCTTCCGGAGCCTCGATCCGATCGCGCGGCCAGCGGGCGGAGATGACGGCGCCGCCGCGCTTGGCGTTGCGGAACTCCACGTGGGCGCCGGTGCGCTCCAGCAGGGTCTTGGCGATGAAGAAGCCCAGCCCCATGCCCTGGTGGGAGGAGCGCGAGTTCTCCCCGTGGCTGCGGGTGGTGACGTAAGGCTGACCCAGCTTGCTCATTACCTCCGGCGGGAAGCCCGGCCCGTCGTCGCGCACGTCGATCGTCAGGCGGTCGGCGTCGTAATAGGCGGTCAGCTCCACCACCGACTCGGCGAAGTCGGTGGCGTTCTCCACGAAGGCCGACAGGCCGTGCATCACCTCGGGCAGGCGGCGCACCTCCAATATGGCGGAGCCGGGCGCGCAGCTCACCTGGGGGTCGATCAGGATCACGTCGCCGCGGTAGGGGTCGGCGATCTCGTCCAGCAGCTGGGACAGGCCCATGCGGGCGTGGTGGGCGTCGGAGGTGTCCGGCTCCTGGCCGAGCTTCTTCAGGATCTCGCGGCAGCGGGCGGCTTGGCTGATCAGCAGTTGCACGTCCTCCAGCAGCGGACCGGGCTCCAGCCCCCTGACCATCTCCTTGGTCACCACCTGGATGGTGGCGAGGGGCGTGCCGAGTTCGTGCGCCGCCGCCGCCGCAAGGCCGCCGAGCGCCGACAGGCGCTGCTCGCGGGCCAGCACCGCCTGAGTGGCGGCGAGCGCCAGCTCCATGCGCTGGGCTTCGGCCGAGGCCTGCCAGGAATAGGCGGCGGTGAACGCCACCCCGCTGGCCACAGCGATTCCGACCCCGATCAGGAAGACGTGCGGCAGCTCGAAGGTCTCTCCCGCCACCCAGGGCAGGGGCGCCGCCCACAGCCCGAGCGCCACGATGGCGACCATGGCCAGCGCGCCCAGCCCCACGGCGTACCGGCCCGGCAGGGTGGCGGCGGCCACCGTCACCGGCGCGATCAGCAGCACGATGAAGGGGTTCTCGAGCCCCCCGGTGAGCGCCAGCAGCAAGCTGAGCTCCACCACGTCGAAGGCCAGTTGCAGCACCGCCTCCCGCTCTCCGGCCAGCCGCACGCCCGGCCAGGACAGGGTGACGGATAAATTCAGCCAGGCCGCGCCCGCGATCACCAGCAGGCACCAGGCCACCGGCACGTGGAAGTGCAGCCCGTAGGCGACGCCCAGGACCGTCACGGTCTGGCCGATGATGGCCGCCCAGCGCAGGATCACCAGGGTGCGCAGGCGAAGCCCACGCCTGGCTTGGGCCCAGTCCCACAGACGCCCGTCTCCGGCCCCGCCGATCTCTGGCCGAGCGGCCGCGCCACCTTGCCACAGGGTGAGGCCGGCCTATCGGAGCGGCGACGGCGGGGGCTTGAGGCGTCGGTAGAGGCCATCGCTCAGATCATGCTCGAACAGACAGGGGAGCGATTCCCCAGTGAAGCCCACCAGGGTGGCGCGAACCAGCCGATCACGCAAGCGCCCTCGCCCCTCAGGCGTTCCGGACGCAGGCTCTGGCGGGCGGCGGCGCTGGCCTGCCTGGGCCTGGCGGCCGCGGGCGTGGCCGTGGCGGTGATCCCGCCGTTGGGCGGCTCGACCCCGGTGGCCAGCAGCGGCGAGGCGGCCATCGGCGGCCCCTTCCACCTGGTGGACGAGACCGGCCGGCCGGTGGACCAGCACGTGCTCGACGGCAGGTGGAGCGCGGTCTTCTTCGGCTACACCAACTGCCCGGACACCTGCCCCGCCACCCTGCAGGCCCTGAACGCGGCCGGCCAGCAGCTGGCGGCGGCGAGGCGCCGGGGCTTCCAGGTGGTGTTCATCTCGGTGGACCCGGCGCGCGACACGCCCGCAGAAATGCGGCTGTACGACCGGAGCCAGGGCTATCCGGCGGGAGGCCTGCTCGGGCTGACCGGGACGCCGGCCCAGATCGCCTCGGTGGCCGGCGAGTACCACGTCTTTTATAAGGCCGGTACGGGGTCGGACTACGCCGTGCAGCACAGCGCGGCCATCTATCTCATGGACCCGCAGGGCCGTTTCGTGAAGCCGCTGGACGAGACCCAGCCGCCGGTCGCGCTGGCGCAGCAGATCAGGGACGCCATGGGCGCATGAGGCCTTTGGTCCGTGGAGTGCGGACTTGAACCTTCGGTATGTTCGTCTGTTAATGTCTGGCCCATAGCCTTCCGGCGTGTGGCAGGATTGGTCAGCGATGCTCTACGGCCTCAGCGACATGGCGTATAACGCCGTCACGCCCATGCGGCTGGCCGCGCGAGCGACGCGGGACTTCTGGCATTCGCCGTGCAATCCCGCCGCCGACACTGCCTGGGGCCGCTCGCTTTACGCGGCCGCCGACCTGTTCGCCAACCTGACCCGGCGCTACGGCAAGCCGAAATGGCGCATCCACAGCGTGGAGATCGAGGGCGTCTCCGTCGCCGTGCGAGAGGAGACCGCCTGGGCCTCGCCCTGGTGCAAGATGGTCCACTTCGTGCGCGAGCCTGAGGATCTGGCGCGGGCCGGCCGCATCACTGCCGAACCCGCGATCCTGATCGTGGCGCCTATGTCGGGCCACTACGCCACCCTGTTGCGCGGGACGGTGGAGACCTTCCTGCAGGACCACGAGGTCTACGTCACCGACTGGGTGAACGCGCGCGAGGTGCCCATCCTGGACGGCCGCTTCGACTTCTACGACTACATCGACCACGTCCGCGCCATGCTGCAGGCGCTGGGTTCCCGCGCCCACGTGCTGGCCGTCTGCCAGCCGGGGCCGCCGACGCTGGCGGCGTGCGCGGTAATGGCGGAGGAGGACGACCCCTGCCGCCCGGCGACCATGACCTTTATGGGCTCGCCCATCGACGCGCGCCTGGCCCCCACCGCGCCGACGCAGATGGCCAAGGAGAAGCCCTTCGCCTGGTTCAAGTCCAACCTGATCTACACCGTGCCGCCGCCCTGGCCCGGGGCCTTCCGGCGGGTCTATCCCGGCATGGTCCAGCTCACCGCCTTCATCAGCATGAACGCCGAGCGCCACCAGGAGGCGCACCAGCAGTACTACGCCGACCTGGTGGCGGGCGCGGACCTCGACGCCGCCAAGCACCGGGAGTTCTATGACGAGTACCTGGCGGTCATGGACCTGACCGAGGAGTTCTACCTCCAGACCATCGACGTGGTGTTCCAGAGCCACCTGCTGCCCCGGGGCCTGCTGGAGCACCACGGCCGGCGCGTGAAGCTGGAGGCGGTGACCGACATCGCCTTGATGACGGTGGAGGGCGAGAAGGACGATATCTCCGGGGTCGGCCAGACCCAGGTGGCGCACACCCTGTGCGAAGCCCTGCCGGACGCGATGAAGGAACTCTACGTCCAGCCGGGGGTGGGCCACTACGGCGTGTTCAACGGCCGGCGCTTCCGAGAGGAGATCTACCCCCGCGTCCGTAGCTTCATCCAGGCGCACGCGACGGCCTGAACCGCCCCTGCAGCCTGGCGGCGAGGGCCAGGCCGCGGTCTCGCACCCCGGCCACCTCCGGCCCGAACCGTTCCCCGGACAGGCCGACGGCCGCCGCCAGCACGCCCAGACCTACCAGCCCGCCGGCGGCGTGCGCAATGAGGATCTCCAGCAGCGCCTTGAAGCTGGCCGGATTGGCCGGATGCTTCAGGTGGCGTACGAAGAAGACCACGGCGGCGTCGGGCGCCCCGGCGAGGAGCGCCAGGGCCAGCGCCTGCAGGTGCGCTCGCCCGATCCAGGCCCAGCCGGCGCTGCTCAGCGCCTCGGCCTGGGTCAGCGAGAAGCCGTAGAAGACCCAGACGCCCGCCGTGACCCCAAGCGTCAGCGGCAGGACGCCGAAGGCGCCCCCGACCAGCGCCCCGGCGAGCACCGCCACCAGGTAGATGGCCTGGCGCACCGCCGCCGCCCCGTAGCGGCCAGAACCCATGGCCAGGGCCTCGCTCACCCGGTAGGCGGAGCGGGGCACGAAGCCCAGGAACAGCGCTTGCACGATGGGGATGGCCCCGAACCATTTACGGCCCAGCAGCAGGCGCACGATCGCCTCGGCGTGCACCACCGCCACCATGGTCACCAGGGCGTTCAGCGGCAGCACCGCGCCCAGGAACCGCTTGAAGGTCTCGCGCAGCCGGTGCGCGTCCCCCTGCAGCGAGGCGAAGGTTGGCACCAGCACCCGCCCCACCGGGCCGCCGGAGATCTGCAGGGCGGAGTTCTGCAGGTTGGCGGCGCGGGCGTAGAAGCCCAGCACATAGGTGCCGAGCAGGTTGGAGGTGATCAGGCTGGGGCTGTTCAGCCCGGCCCAGTTGAGGATCTGGGTGAGGGTGGTCGCAGCCCCCGCCTGGAACAGCGTGCGCGCGCCCCGCGGGCTCGGCGCGGTGGAGAGCGGCAGGCGGGCCCGGGCGGTGTTCAGCCCGGCCTCCAGCACCACCTGCACCAGGGTGGGGACCACCAGCGACCAGAAGCCGTAGCCGCCTAGCGCCATGGGGATGGCCAAGACCGTGTAGACGACGTTGCCGACCATGCTGGCCAGGCTGATGGCCCGGTAGTCCCGCCGGCGCTCCAGGAGCGCCACGCCTACCGAGCTGAGCGCCCGGATCGGCAGCACCAGGGCGGTCAGCAGCAGGGGCGCGCGCAGCCGCGGCGCATGGGCCGCCTCCCCGATCCAGGGCGCGGCCAGGATCAGTGCGCCCATGCACGCCGCCCCCGTCGCCACCGACAGCCACAGGGCGCTGGACACCAGGACCGGGTCGATCTGCGCCCGCTGCAGCAGGGGCACCGCGAAGGTGCCCTCCAGCAGGTGCGCGGCCAACAGCACCACGATGCCGATGATCGCCTGCATGCCGAAGTCCGCCGGGCTGAGCAGCCGGGCCAGCACCGAGGCGGTCGCCAGGCTGGTGGCGATGGACACCACCCGCGCCGCCAGCAGCCAGGACACGCTGCGCCGCAC
>CAXUEN010000041.1:0-11647 GCA_964249945.1 uncultured Caulobacteraceae bacterium
TGTCGCTGTTGGAGCGGGTGAAGGTGCTCGGCACGTTGTCGATGTAGCCGCCGCGCCGCTCGTCATAGACAACGGCCCGGATGGCCAGCTTGTCGTCGATGATCGGCACGTTCAGCGTGGCGTTGACGCGGCTGTTCTCCGCGCCGCCGCTGGTGCTGCCGAAACTCCCCTCGGCGTTGGCCTCGTACTTGGTGAGGTTGGGCTTGTTGGTGATGTAGCGCACCGCGCCCGCTTCCGCGCCGCCGCCGAACAGGGTGCCTTGAGGGCCTTCCAGCACCTCGACCCGGTTCATGTCGGCCACGTAGATGTCGACGTTGCGGGCGGGGAACTGAAACGACTGGTCGTCCAGATAGACCGCGACGTTGGGAAAGTTGCCGGCCGTGGCGCTGGACTGGTTCCCGGCGAAGCCGGCGCTCAAGCCGCGGATGAAGATGTTGCCCTGGCCCGGGCCGTTGTTCCCGTAGGTGACGTTGGGCGTGTACTTCAGCAGATCGTCCAGGGTGGTGACGTTAAGCTGCGACAGAGTCTGGCCGGTGAAGGCCTGGATGGTCAGCGGCACCTTCTCGATGCTTTCATTACGGCGTTGAGCGGTCACGACGATCTCGTCTACTGGGGCGCCCGCGGCGTTCGCCGTCCCCGCAGCGACCGCGCCCGCAGACACCGCGGCGACCGAACCTGCGCCGGAGGCCGTGGTCACCGGACCCGCTGTGGCCGCGTCTGCGGCTACAGCCGCGTTGCCGCCGCCGCTCAGAATCGCAGCGACCGCGCAGGTAACGATGTACTTAGCCTTCATGAGTCCCCCAAGCGCCTGCGGCCCATTTCACCCCGCCCGAGGCAGGCGCCCCGAAGCATAGAGGAACCGTCTGTGTATAAACCGAACTAAGCGACTTGTCCCCGCGGCAAAGTAGACTTAAACACGCCGTGTGAAGCCTGGGTGACATTAGAGTTTCAGGTAGATGACAGGACCGAATGCCGCAACGCGACCGTCAGAACGGTAGCCGTCCTGCCGCTTGTTCAGTATCTTCGCGGTAGAATGAGGCTCACAGCCGTGCGTTCGGCGGGCCATCCGACCTTAGGGCTGACACCGTGACCGACATGATCGACGAGATATTCGGGTTGTTCGCGCGTTTCGGGAATGACCGGTACGGAGAGGATCTCTCGCTAGAGAGCCACATGCTCCAGACCGCGGCCCTGGCCGAGTCGCTGAAGGCGCCGCGTCACGTCGTTCTGGCCGCTCTGCTTCACGACGTAGGTCATTTCCTCTGCCCCGAGGGCGAGGCGGAGAACGGCCGAGGGTGGGAGATGGACCATGAGGCCATTGGTGCGGCGTGGCTGTCGCGCGGGTTTGGCGAGGAGGTCACCGCACCGATCGCGCTGCATGTGAAGGCTAAGCGGTATCTCTGCGCCGTCGAGCCCTACTATTTCGACCGGCTAAGCCAGGCGTCGCGCCTCAGCCTCGTCGTCCAGGGCGGCGTCATGACCCCAACCGAGACTGCGACCTTCGCAAGAGAGCCCGGGTTCGCGGCCGCCCTGGTGCTGCGCCGCTGCGACGACACGGGTAAGGACGCCTCAGCCCCGACGCGTAGCCTCGCGCACTACAGGGACCTTATGGACGCGTCCCTCCGCCCGGCCACCTGACCCTGCGGGGCGGTCACGCGGGCGCCTAAAGCCGCCTAGCCGGCTAGAACAGCGGTCTACCGTCGGCGCTTGGGAACGGCACATCGAGGAGCCTGGCCAGGGTGGGGGCAATGTCGCGCATCTCGACCTCGCCCAGCGATCCGTGCGCGCTCACCGCCGCGCCGTTGAGGACCAGCGTGGCGCGCATCTCTGGGTGAGCGGGAAAGTAACCGTGCGTCCCGTTCTCGGTGCCCGCGGTCACCATGGACCCCGTAAGCTTTCCCGCGAAGGTGTAGCCGATCCGCGCGTCGACGAAGAAATCCATCTTCGGCGAGCCGCCCATGGTCGAGATCTCGGGCCGCCCGACCACCCGCGCAACACCCGAGGCGGGGTCGGCGGCTAGCTTCTCCAGCAGGGCCGACACCTTGGCGCGCAGGGCCGGATCGTCCGGTCGCGCCAGCACCACGCCGGCTGAGCCGCCGGAGGGCCATGGCGCCGCCTCCCAGCCCACGGGCTCGCCCTCGCCGTCCAGCTGGATCAGCCCCGCCTGGACGAAGGCCACGCCGAGGTTCAGGTCATGCTCGACGGGGGCGAAGCCGTGGTCGGAGACGATGGCCACCACTAGGTCCGGTTCGACCCGCCGGCCGGCGGCGACCACCTCGCCCACCTCCGCATCAATCCGCTCCAGCGCCGCGTGTGATGCGGGTGAGCCGGGACCCGTCTCGTGCTGCACGTCGTCCAGGCTGGACAGGTGCAGGGTGAAGAAGGCCGGCCGCTTGAGAGCGTAAAGGGCGGCGGCGTCCTTGGCCTTCAGCGCGTCGGCGTCGGGGCTGGTGTCGCCGGTGTCGACCAGCTCAACATGGCCGTCCTGCTCCAGCGCCTCGGGCAGTCCCGGGGTGGCCAGGGCGCGCTCCAGCTTGGCGTCCTCGGGCACGTGGGCGCGCCAGTATTCGGGCAAGTTGTCGTCGATGGAGGCCGCGCCCACGCTCACCGGCCAGCCGAGGCTGGCCACTGGCCGACCCGCGGCGTGCACCGCGTCCCACAGGGTGGGAACCTTGATGTCGGAGGCGTACCAATACCAGCTGCCGAAGTTCTTGTGCAGCGGGTCGAACACGGTGTTGCTGGCGATGCCGTGCCGCGCCGGCCAGACCCCGGTGATCAGCGTGGTATGGTTGGGGTAGGTCACGCTGGGCAGGGCGTCGCGCACCCCGCTGGCGTAGGCGCCCGTTCGCGCCAGGCCCTCCAGCACCGGAAGGTGCAGCCCCCGGCTCGAGGCGTCCAGCACGTCGGCCGGCCGCAGCCCGTCGATTGAGATCATCAGGACAGGCGCGGCCTGGGCCGCTCCGCCCAGCGCCGCTACCGTCATGGCGAGGCCGATCGAGGCCCGGGCGCGACGAACCGGGGCGCGCGGCGACACGTAGGCGTTCCGAAGCTTCATCCTGTCCCCCGACAGATGGCCCGTCGCTCCCGAGGGCCTGCGGAGAGGCTAGGCGCTTCGCACGACACATTGACGACGGCTTGGTCTCGCCCTTGTTCGCCGCGGAGCCGTCAAGCCGCGCAGGAGGACACGACGCGGCGGCTAAGCAACTTCTGTCGCATAGGGCTGCTAGACGCCGCCTATGAGATGGGGTCCAGTCCTACGGTCATCGGCGATCGCGGCTGCAGGTCTGCTCGCGATGGGCGCTTCCCTAGCTGCGGCGTCGGCTGCGGAGCCGCCTGCGCACAACGTCGTCATCTTCGTGGCCGATGGCCTGCGCTACGGCGCGGTGGACGCCTCGAGCGCACCGCAGATGCAGGCGATCCGCAGCGAAGGCGTGGATTTCGCCGATAGCCATGCCCTGTTTCCCACCCTGACCACGCCCAACGCCTCGGCCATCGCCACGGGCCATGGGCTCGGCGACACGGGGGATTTCTCCAACGTCATCTATGCCGGCCAGCCGCCCCTGGCGCCCGCCTTCCTGTCGCTGACGCCGTTCCTGGAGGACGACGCCGTGCTGGGCGCGATGAACGCCCGCTTTGGCGGCGACTATTTGGGCCAGACGAGCCTGCTGGCCGCCGCCCGCGTAGCCGGCTTCCAGACCGCGGCGATCGGCAAGCTCGGGCCGGCCGCGATCCAGGACGTCACCGCGCGGGACGGCTGCTCCACCCTGCTGATCGACGACACAAGCGGGACCCCCGATGGGCTCCCCCTGTGTCCCGACCTGCTCCCGGCGCTGAAGCACGCGGGGCTGGAGCCTGCGGCGCCGGATCGTGGGTTGAACACCGACCCCGGCAACGCCATCGCGCCGGGCGTCCAGGTCGCGAATGTGGAGCAGCAGGACTGGTTCACCCGGGTGGCGAGCGAGGTGGTGCTGCCGCGCTTCGCCGCCGCCAGGCGGCCCTTCGTGCTAGTGTTCTGGTCGCGCGATCCGGACGGCACCCAGCACAATCAGGGCGACAGCCTGAACGTGCTCTCGCCCGGGATCAACGGCGCGACCTCGATCGCCGCGATCCGAAACGCCGACAACGACCTGGCGGCGCTCCGGATGGCCCTACGCAGGCTCAGCCTGGAGGCGAGCACCGACGTCGTAGTCACCGCCGACCACGGCTTCGCGACCATCTCCAAGGCAAGCGCCACCAGTGAGGCGGCGCGGATGGACTACCCCGACGTGCCGCACGGCTTCCTGCCGCCGGGCTTTTTGGCGCTCGATCTCGGCCATGCCCTTGGGATGGCGGTCCACGAGCCGACGGGACTGGACCTTGCGCCGCTGAACCATCCCAAGCACGCCAGCGCCGTGCTTGGGAGCGACCCCGCCCATCCTGAGGTCGTGATCGGGGCGAACGGCGGTTCCGATGCGATCTGGCTGCCAGCGGCGACGTCGCCTGAGCGTCGCGCAAGGCTGGCGCGAAGGATCGCCACCGCCCTGAGCGTCCAGGACTACACGAGCGCGATCTTCGCCGCCGACAGGCTGGGCGCCGTCCCAGGCGCGCTGCCCTTGAGCGCCATCGGCCTGAAGGGCGAGGCGCGCACGCCTGAGCCGGACCTCATCGTCAGCTTCCGCAGTGGCGTCATATCCGGTTGCGAACGGGGTCCCGAACTCTGCGCCTTCGAGGTGGCGGACACCGACCTTCAGCAAGGCCAGGGCATCCACGGCGGCTTCGACCGGGCGACCACGCGCAACATGATGGCCGCGATCGGCCCCGACTTCCGCGCCCGCTTTCGCGACCCGGCGCCGGTCGGAAACGCCGACTGGGCGCCCACCCTGGCGCACGTCCTGCACCTGGAGATCGGCGGTCGTGGCGCGCTCGGCGGCCGCGTGATGGCGGAGGCGCTCCGCGGAGAGACGGCTCCACCGGACACGCAGCCGCTGCGTTTGAGGTCACCGCCCGCTTCCAACGGCTTCGTCACCACCCTGGAGGGACATGTGGTGTCTGGACACATCTACGGGGACGTGGCGGGCGCGCCAGGCCGCGCCGTGGGCCAGACCCCTTGAGCCTTATGGCGTGTCGAGCCTTCCGACCCCAGCCCCGGGTGACCGGTCCTTCAGCTCGACGCCCGAAAAGCCCAGTCGGGCCGCCTCGACCAGCAGCCAGGCGATCCTCCTGGCCGCCTGGTCCGGCGCAAGGCCATCGGGACTGCGGATGTTGGAGACGCAGTTGCGCTCGCTGTCCGACCGACCTGGTCGGGGGTCCCAGGTCAGGTAGGCGCTGAGGCTGTCGGCTGCGCCGAGGCCCGGTCGCTCGCCGATCAACACCACCACCGCGCGCGCGCCGAGCGCCAGTCCGATCAGATCGCCGATGGCCACCCGGCCCTGGCGGACCAGAACGACCGGAGCGAACGACCAGCCGGGCAAGCGGGTCGAGAGGGCCAGCGTCACCGCCGCAGCGTGCGCGTTCACCGCGGTGGCGGACAGGCCGTCGGCGATGACCACGGCGAGGTCGTGGTCGCCGTGCGGCAGGGGCGGCTCATCCTCACTGATGCGCCGTCCGAGGCTGGGGTTCTGCAGATAGCTCCTGCGGTCGAGCGCAGCGCTGTTCACGACGAGCGCGGCGCCGCCGAGCGCTGCGGCGATCCGCTCCACGTCCAGCGTGGCTTCCACAGCGTCCCTCGCGCGGGCGTGCGCCAGTTGGAACGCGAGCATGGGCGCGGTTGGAAGCCCCTGGCCAACCCGGCCGAGCCCGATACGCGCTGGTGTAGCCTGCCGCAGGAGACGGTAGAGATCGACGGAGCGCTCCGGAGGCTCAGCCATGCGGCAAAGCTTCCGGGAGCAGCCTCGGCCCTGCGCCGAGTTCCAGCATCCGACCATCACGTCCCGCCAGACCGAGTTCGACGAGCCACGCTTCGAACTCCGGCGCCGGGCTCAGGCCCAAGGTCTCACGGACGTAGAGGGCGTCGTGGAAGCTCGTGCTCTGGTAGTTCAGCATGATGTCGTCGCCGCCCGGGATCCCCATGACGAAGTTGACGCCAGCGACGCCGAGCAGCGTCAGCAGATTGTCCATGTCGTCCTGATCGGCCTCGGCATGGTTGGTGTAGCAGACGTCCACGCCCATCGGCAGGCCGAGCAGCTTGCCGCAGAAGTGGTCCTCCAGCGCGGCGCGGGTGATCTGCTTACCGTCGTACAGGTATTCCGGACCGATAAAGCCGACCACGGTGTTGATCAGCAACGGCCGGAAAGGCTTGGCGACGGCGTAGGCCCTTGCTTCCAGGGTCTGCTGATCGGCGCCGTGGTGCGCCTCGGCCGACAGCGCCGAGCCCTGGCCGGTCTCGAAGTACATTACGTTGTCGCCGAGGTCGTACCGCTTGAGCGCCAGGGTCGCCTCGTGGCCTTCGCGCAGGAGAGCGAGGTCGACGCCAAAGCCTCGGTTGGCCGCCTCTGTGCCTGCGATGGATTGGAAGGCTAGGTCCACCGGGGCTCCGAGTTCGATCAGCTCAATCGTGTTGGTGATGTGGGTCAGCACGCAGGTCTGGGTGGGGATGTTCCAGCGCCGTCGCAGCTCGTCCATCAGATCGAGCAGGGTGCGCGCTGCCTGGAGGCTGTCGGTGGCTGGGTTGACGCCGATCACTGCATCGCCGCAGCCCATGAGCAGGCCGTCGATGATCGAGGCGGCGACGCCCCGCGGGTCGTCGGTCGCATGGTTCGGCTGCAGGCGGACCGCCAGCCGTCCCGGCAGGCCCAGCGAGTTGCGGAAGGCGCTCGGGACCCGGAGCTTGCGCGCGACGGCGATCAGGTCCTGGTTGCGCATCAGCTTGGAGACCGCGGCCGCCATCTCCGGCGTGACGCCGGGAGAGACGCTGCGCAGCCGGTCGGCGTCGGTGTCGTTGGAGAGAAGCCACTCGCGGAAGCCGCCGACGGTCAGGTGGGAGATTTCGGTGAAGGCCATTGGGTCATGCGTGTCGATGATCAACCGGGTGACCTCGTCTACCTCGTAGGGGATAACGAGGTCTTCTAGGAAGGTCTTGAGCGGCAGGTCGGCCAGGATGTAGCGGGCCGCCACGCGCTGCTCGGCGCTGTCCGCGGCGACGCCTGCGAGCTGGTCACCCGATCGGAGCGGGGTCGCAGCCGCCAGCAGCGCCCTCAGATCCTGGAAGCGGTAACGCGTGCCGGCCAGGTCTGAGACGTACATGCCGCTCGCTCTCGTCGGAGGGCGCACCGCGCCGGCCTGCCCTAGTCTCTGACTTCCGGCGCGGACATCAAGGTCTCGGCCCCCAGCATGCGGAAGAGGCCGTAGCCTCCCCCCATGATGACGACGAAGATGATGAAGATCTCCAGGTTGAGCCAGATCATGGTGCCCAGGCACATCACCGCGAGACACAGCGCCAGTCCGGGCGCCCAAGGGTAGCCCGGCGCGCGATAGGGTCGCGCCATGTCGGGGGCTATGGCTCGCAACCTGAACAGGCTCGCCATACTGATCACATAGGCCGTCAGGGCGCCGAAGACCGAGAGCGTGACGATGGAAGCCGTCAGGTTCTGGTGCGCGAGGGTCAGGACGCTGTCGCCGAAGATGGCGATGACGCCGACGACCGCGCCGGCCAGGATAGCGACGTAGGGCGTCTGGAAGCGAGGATGGAGCTTGGCCAGCACTGGGGGCAGGTAGTGCCCCCGGCTGAGCGCGAACATCTGGCGGGAATATCCCATGATGATGCCGTGGAAGGACGCGACCAAGCCGAACAGGCCGAGCCAGACCAGCATATGAAGCCAGCCGCTGTTCGACCCCACCCACGATCTTCATGGCCTGAGGGAGCGGATCGTTAATGTTGCTGATGCGGCGCCAGTCGCCCACGCCGCCCGCGAAGATCATCACACCGAAGGCTAGCGCCAGCAGGGTCACGATGCCGCTGATGTAGGCGAGCGGGATGGCGCGCGGCGTGGTCGCCTCTTCCGCCGCCATGGCGACGCCCTCGATGGCGAGGAAGAACCAGATGGCGAAGGGGATGGCGGCGAAGACGCCGCCGATCATGTGAACGTTTGGCGTGGCTGCGCCACCCCATCCGTGGGCGGTAAAATGCGCCCAGGAGAAGCCCGGCGCCACGACACCCATGAAGACCAGCAGCTCGACGATGGCCAGGACGGTCACCACCAGCTCGAAGTTGGCGGCGATCTTCACGCCTGCGATGTTGAGCGCGGCGAAGATCGCATAGGCGCCGCAGGCCGCCAGCTTCGGATCGACGCCCGGGAACTGCACCGCCAGATAAGCTCCGATCGCCAAGGCGATGGCGGGCGGCGCGAACACGAACTCGATCAGCGTGGCGACGCCGGCGAAGAAGGCGAAGTCTCGCCCGAATTCCCGATGCGCATAGGCGAACGGGCCGCCTGCACTGGGGATGGCGGTGGTGAGTTCGGTGAAGCTGAAGATGAAGGCGGTGTACATCACCGCCACGACGACGGTGGTGATTAGGAACCCCAGCGTTCTGGCCGAAGCCCAACCGTAACTCCAGCCGAAATACTCGCCCGAGATCACAAGTCCGACGGCCAGTCCCCAGAGATGGAAAACATTCAGTCCTTTCCGCAGCTGGCCTTTCGGCAGCTGGCTTGGCTGGGTCTCCACGATGCGGCCGCCGCTAGATGTTTGGTCCCGGAATTTGGTGGGTCGGGTCTGAGGTGAACCGGTTGGGCTCTTTGGTCCAAGATCGGCAGATCGCCTCGTAGGGTGTCAGGCCCTTGAGGGTCTTCAGCCGTCGTCCAAAGTTGTAGGCGGCCACGAAGTCGGCGAGATGTCGCCTGAGCTGATCGTGGTTGTCGTAGTGGTAGCGCTTGACGGTCGCGTCCTTAAGGGTGCGGTTCATGCGTTCGACCTGCCCGTTATCCGGCATGAAGGTGGCGGCGTCCTGATGCTCGGCTGATCTTCGGATCGGCGCTATGGTGAGACCATCCGGGATTTGGGGCGCTGGAAGCACGTGAGTGCGGGCAGGCCGACTTCAGACCATGGGCTGAGAGCCCGAGCCGTTATTTGGCCGCCCCTGCGGTTCGCCCGGATGCGCTGCGAGCGCGAATCCGTAGTTGCCGTGTTGCCCGCACGCTTCCGATCAACCTCAGGAGGCAAGCATGCGAATTATAGGTTTGGATATCCACCGCACCTTCGCCGAGGCGGTGATGGTGGATGGCGACAAGCTGGTCCGGCTTGGTCGCGTGAACATGTCTCGGGATCATCTGGCGGGGTTCGCCTCCAAGCTGACCCGTGAGGATTACGTCATCGTCGAAGCGACCGGCAATGCTCAGGCGGTGGTGGAAGCCGTGGCGCCCTACGTCGGGCGGGTTGTCATCGCTAACCCGCGGCAGGTGCACCTGATCGCCAAGGCGCGGATCAAGACCGACGTGATCGACGCGACGGTTCTCGCCCGTCTATACGCGAGCGGGTTCCTGCCGGAAGTCTGGGTCCCGGACCAGAAGACCATGAGCCTTCGCCGGCAGGTGACACGGCGTAACCAGGTCGTGCGTCAGCGGGTGCGGCTGAAGACCATGATCCAGGCGATCTTGCACGCCCACCTCGTGCCGCAGTGTCCACACGCCGACATCGCGGGTCCGAAGGGCCGCGCCTGGCTGCTGGCGCAACTGCTTCCCGACGATGAGACGGCCGCGATCGAGCGTCACCTGCGCGAGTATGACCGGCTGACGGAGGACCTGCGGGTGCTCGAGCGCGAGCTGGCGCGTGACGCGCTGGCGAGCGCGGAGACCAAGCGGCTCATGACCATCCCGGGCGTCGACATGGTGGTGGCGGTAGGCTTGCTGGCGGCGATCGGGCCGATCCGTCGCTTCTCGAGCCCTGACCGGCTGGTCGCCTTCTTGGGCCTGAACCCCAGCGTGCACCAGTCGGGGAACGGTCCAGCCAGGCACGGCCGGATCACAAAGCAGGGCCCCTGTCATGCCCGAACCATGCTGGTCGAGGCCGCCTGGCAGGCGGTGCGTTCGCCCGGACCACTGAGGGCCTTCTACGAGCGCGTGCGCGGGCGGCGGGGGACCCACGTGGCCGCCGTCGCCGTGGCCCGCAAGATCGCCGTCATCGTCTGGCATCTGCTCACCCGAGGCGAGGACTACGCCTGGGTCCGACCCGCCCTGCACGCCAAGAAGCTGCGCGATCTCGAGCTGCGGTCCGGTCAACCGGCGCGACGAGGAGAGCGCGGCGCTGGATACGAGTACAACCTGACCAAGCTCCGGCAGGAAGAGCGCCAGCGCGGCGCGCAAGCCGAGACCGCCTACCGGCGTCTTACCGAGGGTTGGACGAAGCGGGGCGGCCGGGCGCCTGCGGGCGCCTCAGAGGAGGCGCGACGATGATGACAGCGCGGCCAGGCCTTCACCTCCAGCCCGGCTCTTCGTCACGAGGTCGCCCGCAGACACGAGGAAATAACACGGCCGCACGAAAGAGGCTATTCAACCTCATCCGTGGTCCACGGGTGCTTGGGCTTTGTCAGGCGGTGTTCGATGTCGAGCTGGGCGCAGGCGTACTCGAAGGCGTGAGCCCAGAAGTGTTCTCCGCACTCCATGGCTCGCTTGATCTCAGGGACGGCGGAGCCGCCGGCGCCTGGCGTGGTGAAGTGGATGCCGTTGTCGGTGAGGACGGTGTGCACCTTGTAGGGCACGGCCTCGACCAGGTGGCGGAGGAAGTCGCCTGACACCCTGGTGGTAGCCTTCGGGTGCAGCTCGACGAAGGCGAACTTGGTCGTGCGGTCGATAGCCACGAAGAGGTAGAGCTTGCCCTCTTCGGTCCTGACTTCGGCGATGTCGATGTGGAAGAAGCCGAGCGGATAGGCCTTGAACTTCCGCTTGGCGGTCTTCTCGCCCTCGACCTCGGGCAGCCGAGATATGCCATGCCGTTGCAGACAGCGATGCAGCGATGAACGGGTGAGACTTGGGATCGTGGCCTGCAGGGCGTAGAGGCAGTCGTCCAGCGGCAGAAGGGTGTGGCGGCGAAAGGCGACGATGATCGCCTCCTGCTCCACCGTCAGCACGGTGGACTTCGCCTCCTTCGGACCCGTTGGCAGGTCCGCCGTCGAGGTCCGCTTCTTCCACTTTGCGACGGTCTTCTGGTTGATCCCGTGGCGGCGAGCCAGGACCCTCAGGCTCTCTTGACTATGCTGTATCGTTCGACGGACCGCCTCTGTCGTTGTGGCGCTCCCATGGAGTACCTGGCCCATAGCGCTTCCCTCCACTCCGGCGTGAAGAATGCACCATCAAAGCCCGGGATCAAACATCTAGCGCACGGGAGCGGCCGAACCGGCGCCGCCTCGCACGTCATGGGCGCCGAACATGGTCGCGCCAGCCAGGCCTGCGTCTCCGAGCGGAAGCACGCCCGTCTCATCGGCCGTCTTCGATGCTTTCAGGACCGGCGCGCCCGTGACCACGCCCTCGGCGATCCCCCAGTCGCCATCATCCTTGAACACGTAGCCGCGCGCCTCCAGCAGCTTGCGGGTGTCCGGCGAGAGGGCGAAGGGCTCGAGGTAGACGACATCGGGCAGCCACTGCTCGTGGACGCGCGGCGCGTCGATCGCCTCCTGCACGTTCATGCCGTGGTCGACCATGTTCAGGATCGCCTCCAGCGTGATGGTGATGATCCG
>CAXUEN010000042.1:0-2637 GCA_964249945.1 uncultured Caulobacteraceae bacterium
GGGGAGGGAGAAGGGGCTGCGGGCAGCCCTGGCTGATCCTGCGCCAATCCGCCCACGCGTCCGCACCACCCCGTCCGGCATCACGCTATGCGAACTCGATCTGATCCCCGATCCAGGCGCTCGCGGCTTCGTGCTGCAGATAGGCGAGGCCTACTTCCACGGCTTCGTGGTGCACAAGGCGGGCGCGGTGCACGGCTATGTCGACCGCTGCCCCCACGCCGGCCTGCCCCTGCCGCAGTCGCTGGATGTCTATCTGACGCTGGACGAGAGCCTGATCCAGTGCAGCTGGCACGGAGCCCTGTTCCGCATCGCCGACGGCGCCTGCGTGGGCGGTCCGTGCGCGGGGGCGCGGCTGACGCCTTGGCCTGTGCAGGTGGTGGACGGATGGGTGTTGACGGCCTGACCCCCTCTGCCTTGTGGGAGACGGCGCTAAACCTGCCCCACCGTCTTCAACCTTGCCCGCGGGTGGATTTCGTTCTGCGACATCACCACCGTCTGGCCGCGGAAGCGCTCGACAATGGAGCGGACGTAGGGGCGGACGCTCGGGCTGGTCAACAGCACGCCGGTCTCGCCTGATTGCGCGGCGCGGTCGAAGGTCTCGCGGACGCTGCGGATGAAGCCCTGCAGCTTGGAGGGAGCCAGCGCCAGCTGCTTGTCCTCGCCCGAACCGATCAGCGCGTCGGCGAAGCTCTGCTCCCAGTCGGGGGACAGGGTGATGATGGGCAGGCTCCCGTCGTCGGCGCGGTTGGCCCAGCAGAGCTGGCGCGCCAGCCGGCCGCGCACGTGCTCCACCAGGGCGGTGACGCCTGTGGACTGGGCCGCCGCCTCGCCGATGCCTTCCAGGATCATGGGAAGGTCGCGGATCGACACCCGCTCCTTCAGCAACGCCTGCAGCACCCGCTGCACGGTGGTGGCGGAGACTACGCTGGGGATGATGTCGTCGGCCAGCTTCTTCTGCTCGGGCGTCAGCTCCTTCAGCAGCTTCTGCACCTCCGCATAGGAGAGCAGGTCGCTCATGTTGTCCTTCAGCACCTCGGTCAGGTGGGTGGTGAGCACCGTGGCAGGGTCCACGATGGTGTAGCCGCGGAAGCTCGCCTCCTCGCGGAGCGAGTCGTCCACCCAGGTGGCGGGCAGGCCGAAGGCGGGCTCGCGCAGGTGCTCGCCCGGCAGCTCCACTTGGCCGCCGCGGGGGTCCATGCACATCAGGCTGCCGATGCGCACCTCGCCGGTTCCGGCCTCCATCTCCTTGATCCGCAACGCATAGCCCTGGTTGGGCAGGCGCATGTTGTCCAGGATGCGGACCGACGGCATGACGAAGCCGTAGTCGCCGGCCAGCGTCCTGCGGAGTGCGCGGACCTGGTCGGTGAGCTTGCGCCCGTCCACGTCGTTGATCAGGGACAGCAGGCCGTAGCCCAGCTCGATCTTCACATCGTCGATGGCGAGCGCGGTCGAGATCGGCTCCTCAGGCGCCTCGCCCGCCGGCGCAGCGGCTTCGCCAGTGGTCACGACCTTCGGCTTATGGGATGAGCGCCAAGCCAACGCACCGGCGCCGAGCGCGATGCCGGCGAAGGGCAGCAGCGGCATGCCCGGCACCACCGCCATGACGCCGGCCGCCGCCGACACCATGCCGAGGCTCACCGGGTTGGTGGCCAGCTGGGCGACGATCGCCTTGTCCGCCGCCCCCTCCACGCCCGCCTTGGAGACCAGGAAGCCGGCGGCGATGGAGATAACCAGCGCCGGCACCTGGCTGACCAGGCCCTCGCCTATGGTCAGCACCGTGTAGGTCGAGGCGGCGGTGGCGAAGGACACGTGGTGCTGCAGCACGCCGATCAGCATGCCGCCGACGATGTTGACGCCCAGGATGATCATGCCGGCGACCGCGTCGCCGCGCACGAACTTGGACGCGCCGTCCATGGCCCCGAAGAAGGTGCTCTCCTGCTCCAGCTCCTTCCTGCGCTTCCTGGCGTCGTCCTGGTTGATCAGGCCCGAGGAGAGGTCGGCGTCGATGGCCATCTGCTTGCCCGGCATGGAGTCGAGGGCGAAGCGGGCGGCGACTTCTGCGATGCGGGTGGAGCCCTTGGTGATGACCACGAAGTTCACCACCACCAGGATGATGAAAACGATCACCCCGATGACGAAGTTGCCTCCCATCATCAGAGCGCCGAACGCCTGGATGACGTGGCCGGCCGGATCGCCGCCCTCGTGCCCGTGGGTCAGCACCAGCCGTGTGGAGGCCACGTCCAGGCCCAGGCGGAACAAGGTGGTGGCGAGGAGCACGCTGGGGAAGGCGGTGAACTCGAGCGGCTTGTTGATGAGCAGCGCCGTCATCAGGATCAGCACTTCTGTTGTCAGCGACACCGCCAGCAGCATGTCGAGAAGGATCGCCGGCAGCGGCAGGATCAGCAGGGTGACGATGCCCACGACGCCCAGCGCCAGCGCCACCTCACCCCGGCCGACCACGCCCCAGACGTCGCCCGGGGTGGAGCGGGAGAGACTGATCTTGGGCAGGGCGAGGCTAGCCATGGGTGGTCGCCCACCCTGCGACCTGGCGGGCGACCTCGACCAGGGCGGTCTCCCCAAGGCTCGTCTTGGTCGTATCGGTGACGAAGCCCGCGATGACCAGAGGCGCGCGACCCG
>CAXUEN010000042.1:2647-11604 GCA_964249945.1 uncultured Caulobacteraceae bacterium
GGCCCAGCCCTCGCCTTCCCAGGTCCCGGTCTTGTCGCCGACACGCCACGCCTCGGGCAGGCCGGCGCGCAGGCGCCTGGCGCCCGTGGTGTTGGCGAGCAGCCAGCCGACCAGGTCGGCGCGGGACACGGGCTGAAGCATCTCGCTCAGCGTCAAGCGGCGGAAGCTCTCGGCCATGGCGTGGGGCGTGGTGGTGTCGATCGCGTCGCCGAAGCGGGAGCGGTTCAGGGCCGTTTCCGGGTGGGTGAGCTGGAAGGCGCGGTCGCCCGTCTCGCGCATCCAGGCGGTGAGCGCGGCCGGGCCTCCCGTCTCGCGCAGGAGGAGGTTGGCGGCCGTGTTGTCGCTGTACTCGATCGCTGCGGCGCAAAGGTCGCGCAGCGGCAGGACGCCGTCCGCAACATGCCGGCGCGTGATCGGCGCATAGTCAAGGAGGTCGGCGGAGGCGTAGCGCACCGGCTGGTCGAGGCGAAGCTGGCCACGGTCGACTTTCCAGAGCACGAAAGCGGCTAGGGGCGCCTTGAAGCTGGAGCAGAAGGGAAACCGGCTCTCGGCGCGCCAGGCGAGGGTGCGGCCCGAGCCGGTGTCGATGACGAACACGCCAAGCTTGCCGCCGCTCGCGCGCTCGATGGCGGCGAAGTCGGGGGTAGCGGCCGCCGCTCGGCTGGCGAAGGTAAGCGCCGACGTCATGGCGAGAAGCGAACGGCGGTTCATCCTCCCCATCGCAGATGGGGAGGCGAAGCCGACGGAGGGGCCGCGCGGGAGCGCGGAAGCGGCCGCAGAGACGTCGCCGTTCCGACCGGCTGCGCCGGTCGGCCCCCTCCCCCCTCCGCGGGTACTCCCCCGCGCTGCGCGCGGGGGAGAGCAGGCGTTATCCTACGCCGCATAGGCGCCCTGGGGCGCGGGCACGCTGACGCCGCTCTCGGTGTACTCCTTCAGCTTGTTGCGCAGCGTCCGGATGGAGATGCCCAGGATGTTGGCGGCATGTGTGCGATTGCCGAAGCAGTGGACGAGGGTGTCCAGGATCAACTGCTGCTCCACCTGCGCCACAGTCTGGCCGACGAAGGCTCTGGCGGCGGTCTCGGCCATCTGGGCGGCCCGGTCGGCGGTGCGCTGGCCGGGATCGATCATGGCCGGGCCGGCGAGCGGCTGGCCGTCGGGTAGGCGGATCGCCGTCTCCTCGATCTCGGGGCCGACGGAGAGCAGCACAGCGCGGTGCATGGCGTTCTCCAGCTCGCGCACGTTGCCGGGCCAGCGATGGACGGCCAGCCGCCGGCGCGCCTCGATGGAAAGCGGGCGGACGGGGACGGCGTTGGCGCTCGCGTACTTCTTGATGAAGTGCTCGGCCAGGGCCAGCACGTCGCCGGGGCGGTCGCGGAGCGGCGGCAGGCGCAGGTTCACCACGTTAAGGCGGTAGAGCAGGTCCTCCCGGAAGGTCCCGGCCTTCACCGCCCCCGCCAGGTCGCGGTTGGAGGTGGCCAGGATGCGGATGTTGACCTTGACGGGCTTGGAGCCGCCGACGCGGTCGATCTCGCGCTCCTGGATGGCGCGCAGCAGCTTGGCCTGCAGCCGCGCGTCCATCTCGCTGATCTCGTCGAGCAGCAGCGTGCCGCCGTCGGCTTCCTCGAACTTGCCGACCCGCCTGGCCACCGCGCCGGTGAAGGCGCCTTTCTCGTGGCCGAACAGCTCCGACTCCAACAGGTTCTCAGGAATCGCGGCGCAGTTGACCGAGATGAAGGGCTTGTCGGCGCGCCGGGACGTCTTGTGGACGTAGCGGGCCATCACCTCCTTGCCGACGCCGCTCTCGCCGGTGATCAGGATGGAGGCCTCCGAGCCCGCCACCTGGTCGGCCAGGGTCATGACCAGCTGCATGGAGGGGTCGCGGGTCACCAGCGGCCGGTCGTCGTCGGAGACGGCCGCCAGGACGGCGGCGATCAGCTCCGCCTCAGGCGGAAGCGGGATGAATTCCTTGGCTCCGGCGCGGATGGAGTCGGCCGCGCGGCGCGCATCGCCGCCGACGCCGCAGGCGACCACGGGCACCCGGATGCGCTCGGCCTCGTTGGCGGCGATCAGCGCGCCGATGTCGAGTTCGTAGTCCACCATCAGCAGGTCCGCGCCCTGCCCCGATCGGAGCGCGTGGGTCGCCGCCGCCGTGGTCTCCACGTGGGAGACCTTGGCCCCGGCGTTCATCGCCATCTTCACCGCCAGCGCCAGCTGTCCGTTCAGCCGGCCGACCACCAGAAGCCGCATGGTTCAGTTCCTTCCAGTGCAGGGGTTTGGAAGAGGCGCGCGGGTCATAGCCCCTGGTCCCCGTCCTTGATGATCTCGGTCATGGTGACGCCGAGCCGTTCGTCCACCACCACCACCTCGCCCCGGGCGACCAGGCGGTTGTTGACGTAGATGTCGATGGCCTCGCCGACTTTGCGGTCCAGCTCCAGCACGCTGCCGGCGCCGAGCTTGAGCAGCTGGGCGACGCTCATGTGCGCCTTGCCGAGCACCGCGGAGATGTTCACCGGCACGTCGAAGACGGGCGCCAGGTCGCCGGCCGACTTCTCCTCGCCCTCGGCCCCGTAGGGCGTGAGCGCCGTGGAGGCGTCGAACTCGGGCAGGTTCAGATCGCTCATGAGCTTACAGCGCCTCCGCGCTCAGGACGATGGGTTCGGCGTGCAGGCCCTCGGCCGCCAGCGCAGTCTCCAGGGCCGCTTCGACCCGGGCGGAGGCCGCAGCGGGGTCGAAGGCCGCGCGGCCCTCGCCCCAGTCGAAGCTGAAGGCGGCGGGGGGCAGGCTCGCGTCGGCCTTGACCACCACAAGGCCTGCGAAGCCCACGCTCTCGGCGGCGGCGGTGAGCGCCGCGCCCAGGCGCTCCACGTTGGCGGGGCTGGCGCGGACCAGTAGGCGCGGCTGGGCGTCCAGCTCCCGCGACAGGGCCTCCAGCGCCGCGAGCGCCGGCTGCTCGGGGAACTGGTCCAGCGCGGCGTCGGCGATCTTGCGGGCGCAGGCGAGCGCCAGGCGCGCGCTGTCGCTGCGGTGGGCGTGGGCGACGTCGCTCAGGTGGGCGAAGGCCGCGCGCATGGCGCCGGCCGTCTCGCGAAGCGCCTGGGCGGCCTGCGCTTCGGCCTGGGCGACCGTCGAGCGCTGTCCTTGCGCATAGGCGTCGGCGCGGGCGGCCTCCCGCGCCTCCAGGGTGAAGGTGCGCTTGGGCTTTGGTGGCGTGATCACCCGCTCGCCGTCGAACACGGTGTCGAAGGTGAACTTGCGGGGGGCGGAGGAGGTCATAATTGTTTCTCCTCCCCTGCGTAGCGGGGGAGATGGCGCGACGCGGAGCGGCGTGGCGGAGGGGGCGTAGCCGCCGCTTCGCTGCTCCAGCTTGAAACGATGGCGGCGACGACGCCCCCTCCGCCATGCTGCACATGGTCCCCCTCCCCCGCTGCGCAGGGGAGGAGAAGATCGGTCATGGTCATGCGCACCGTCATCAGTAGATCAGCTCGTCGTCTCCGCTGGAGCCGGCCAGCATGATCTCGCCCTTGGCGGCGAGGTTTTTAGCGATCACCACCATGGCCTGCTGGGCCTGGTCGACGTCCTTCAGGCGGACCGGGCCCATGGAGTTCATGTCCTCGCGCATGATCTTGGCCGCGCGCTCGCTCATGTTGGAGAAGAACATCTCGCGCAGGGTGTCCGAGGCGCCCTTCAGGGCGATGCTCAGCTGCTCCTTGGCGACGGCGCGAAGCAGGGTCTGGATGCCGCCGGGGTCGAGCTTGCCGAGGTCCTCGAACACGAACATCAGGGCGCGGATGCGCTCGGCGGCGTCGCGGTTGCGCTCCTCCAGGGCGTTAAGAAAGCGGCTCTCGGTCTGGCGGTCGAAGTTGTTGAACACCTCGGCCATCATCTCGTGGCTGTCGCGCTTGGAGGTGCGGGCCAGGTTGGACATGAACTCGGTGCGCAGCGTCTGCTCGATCTTGTCGAGGATGTCGCGCTGCACCGGCTCCATGCGCAGCATCCGCTGCACGCACTCCAGGGCGAAATCTTCGGGGAGCGCGGACAAGACCCGGGCGGCGTGCTCGCCCTTGATCTTGGACAGCACGACGGCGACGGTCTGGGGATATTCGTTCTTCAGGTAGTTGGCGAGCACCGCCTCGTTCACGTTGGCGAGCTTGTCCCACATGGTGCGGCCCGCGGGCCCGCGGATCTCGTCCATCAGCGCTTCCACCTTCTCAGGGGGGAGGAAGGCGGCGAGCAGGCGCTGGGTCTGATCGAAGGAGCCCATGATGGCGCCCGTGCCGCTCATGCCGGAGACGAACTCCATCAAGAGCCCCTCCACCGCTGAGGAGGACACGGTGCCGAGGCCCGACATGATCTGGGAGATCTCGCGGATCTCCTCTTCGTCCAGGGACTCCCAGAGGCGCGTGTGGTCCTCGCCCAGCGCCAGCATGACCACGGCGGCCTTCTCCGGCCCGCTGAGGCGGGCGGGGTCGTCGATGGCTGATCGCTTGGCGAGGGCCATCAGCTTTCGTGCAGCCAGCTGCGTAGGATCGCCACCGACTCGTCGGGGTGACGGTCCACGAACTCGGAGACGCGCTTGACCGAGGAGGCCTTTACCTGGCCCTCGATTTTGGCGATGTCGATGCGGTCGTCGGGACTGGGCAGGGCCAGCTGGCCGTCGTGCGTCAGGGCGCCCGCCGCCATGGGCTGCCCGTCGGGGCCGACCAGGCGCGGCGTGGCGTTGAGCGCGGTCACCATCGCCCCGCCGCCGCCCGCCGACACCTTCAGCATCGGCTTGACCACGAAGAAGACGATCATCCCCGCGACGCCCGCCAGCACCAGCAGCTCGGCGCCGCGCATGACGTCGTTCTTGTCGAAGCTGAAGGCGGAGGCGACGCTGGCGCCCTCCCCGTCCAGGTCGCGGTTGAAGGGCACGTTGACCACGCTGACCTGGTCGCCGCGCTTGTCGTCGTACCCCATGGCCGAGCGCACCAGCTGGTCGATGCGCTTCATGTCTTCGGGCGAGCGCGGCGTATAGGGGCCGGGCTTGCCGTGGACCGCGGCGCCGGTCGTCCCGTCCACGGCGACGGCTACCGAGAGGCGCTTGATCTGGCCGGGCTGCTGCACCTCGGTGGTGGTGGTCTTGCTGATCTCGTAATTGGTGGTCTCGTCCTGCTTGCCGGTGTTGGAGCTGTCGGGGTTGGCGCCTGCGCTGGCGGCCGCGCCCGGCACGTTCTGCGAGGCGGTGGCGGCGCCGGACGAGCTGGCCTTGTTCTCCGCCGACTTCTCGTCGGAGGTCTGGGTGGAGCGGACCACCTGGCCGTCGGGATCGAACTTCTCCGACTGGGTGGTGTGGCTGGACATGTCGAGGTCGGCCGAGACCTGCACCCGGGCGTGGCCGGGGCCGACGATCCCCTCCACCATGTCCTTCACCGTGCGGCGGATGCGCTCCTCCACCTGGTTGCGCTCGCCGCCGCCGGCGCCGTCCACCGCGCCGTCACCTTCCGCGGCGAGCAGTTCGCCCTGCTGGTCAGTGATGCTGACGCGCTCGGCCTTCAGCTCGGGGACCGCGCCGGCCACCAGGTTGCGGATGGCGCGGACCTGCTCGGCGCCGATGCGACCGCCGCCGGTGGCGATCAGGATGGAGGCGGACGGCTGCTCGGCGTCCTCCTCGAACAGCTGGTGCTTGGGCATCACCAGGTGGACGCGCACGAAGCTGACGCCCTGGATGGAGCGGATGGTGCGCGCCAGCTCGCCTTCGAGCGCCCGCTGGCGGTTCAGGGTCTGGACGAAGTCGGTCTGGCCGAGCGCCGGGGCGTTGTCGAAGATCTCATAGCCGACGCTGCCCGAGGTCGGCAGGCCCTTGCCGGAGAGCAGCAGGCGGGTGGAGGCGACCTTGTCGCGGTCTACGAAGATGGTCGAGCCGTCGCCCTTGACCTCGTACTTGACGCCGGACTGGTCCAGCTGGGCGGTGATCTGGGACGCCTCCTTCAGGTCGAGGTTGGCGTAGAGCAGGCTCGTGGGCGCGCCGCCGAGCCTCAGCATCAGCGCGATGAGGATGGCGGCGGCGCCCGCGCCCGCGCCCAGGATCGCGGCCAGCCGCCCGATCCCGAAGCCCTGCAGCGCTTTGACCACCTGATCCAAGCCGAACCCCGACACTGGCCGGGGCTCTCGGAACGGCTCCGGAGGCGGCTAGGCAGGAATTACCGGGTGGAGGGTAAAGGAGGGTTAAACACGTTCACGCGGCGTCGGACCCGCGTCGCCGGACCGGGGGTCAGTAGGCGAAGAAGGGACCCGCCACCCCGCCCGCGGTCCGGCCCTCGATAGCGGTGTAGACGCTGCGGCCGTAGAAGAACGGCAGGCCGAAGTCGAAGCTGTTCGGATAGGTGTTGACGAGCCCCTGCGCCGCAGGATTGGCGCCGACGCCCGGCAGGGCGGAGGTGTTGTTAAGGCTGAGCAGGGTCATGGCGTTGTTGAGCCGGAAGGCGGCGGACACCGTGCCGCCGTCGGCCGTAAGGATGGTGGGGCTGATCTGCAGGGGCGAGGTGGGACAGTAGTAGCCCTGAAAGTCGCCCCCCGTGCAGAGCGGGACAGCCCCGTCGACGAAGAGGAAGAGGTTGCTGCCGCTGTCCAAGAAGCTGTCGGCGAGGGTCTGGCCGGCATAGGTCGCGGTGACCAGGCCCGAGCCGTCGCGGGCGGAGGCGTTGGTCGTGGCCAGCACGGTGGCCGAGCCCAGGCCGTTGTTGCTCTGGGTGCCGATGCCGAAATACATCGTGCCGGTGGCGCTCGCCTGCCCGGACTGCGACACCGCCGGCAGGGCGATGATCAGCCCGTTGTTGTCCACGCCCATGGCCGCCACGGGGTTGGGCAGCTGCTGGAACGGCGCCGTGGCGGAGGACGCCTGGGCCACGACCTGGCCGCAGCCGGACGGCGGGCAGTCGTAATAGCTCGCCGCGCCCGCTCCGCCCGCGATGGTGCAGGCGGTCCCGCAGTCGGTCTGGGAGACGCCGAGGCCGATGACGCCGTTGGCGCCGAGCGCCGTCACCGTGTTCAGGTCAGCCCCGCCGCTGAAGGCGCAAGCCGACGGGACCGTGGCGAAGGCGCCCGTGTCGCCGATCACCTGCAGCGGCATGCCCGCCACCTTCTCGCCGCCGATCTGGAAGTCCGCATCGCGGACCGAGCCGAAGGCGTAGCCGTCGACGTACTGGTAGCATTCGCCTACGGGGTTCCCGCCGCCGTCGGCCTGGGTCGGCAGGGCGGCCAGCAGGCTGGGGTTCAGCACGCCCTGCTCGATGCGCAGACCCACCGAGCCGGTGTCCACCTGCACATGGTCGATGGTCTGGCAGTTGGCGCCCCCCGGGGCGCAGAGCGTCACGGAGACGAAGGCGAGATTGTCGGAGATGTAGCCGTTGGGTCCGGTGGCGAGCGCGGGCGGCCCGGCATCCACGGTGATCACGGCGGTGTTGGCGGCCTGGGTGACCACGGGGGTCGGCGTCAGCGCGGAGGTGGAGGTCGTGGTGGAGGACGAGCCGCCCCCAGACCCCCCGCAGGCGTCCAGGGTCACCAGCAGGACCGCGAGCGCCCAGGCCCGCCTGACCGGGCTCATGGCGACCCCAGGTCTGCGGCGGAGAAACCGCTCGGCGTCTGCTGGGGCAGGTAGGCCATCCCCCAGAACGCCCCCGGATGGCCGCCCGTGTGGACGACGAGGTCGGCCCGGCGGACGCTCAACGGCGCCCGCATCCGTCGGCCGCCGCGACCGACATTGTCGGCCTGCAGCGTATCGAAGCTGTCGCCGAGAAGCTGCTGCAGGTCCGGCCGCCCCGGGCCGCGCCAGGAGACCGCGAACACCACGCCGTCCTTGTTGGTGAACTCTTTGACCACGCCGCCGTTGGCCAGGGTCAGCGAGCTGACGGTATGGGTGGCCAGAGTGGTCGACGCCATGCGCAAGGCCATCCGGACGCGATCGGTCTTCACGCTCTCGCCACGCTGGCCCAGCGACGCCCGGGAGACGCAGGGGGCGGCCAAGCACCCCAGGAAAACCGCCAGACTGAAGCTCAAGGCGGCCCGGCTTACTGAAATCCCGGTCGGTAGGATGGCGTCACCTCCGCGCAGGCCGCCTCTGTGCCCGATCTCGAGGCCTTTGCACAGCTCGTAGGTTAACGGAGTGGCGTTTGTCGGCGCTGTGGCTCAGCCTGGACGATGGAGCGCGCGCCAGCCGATGTCGGTGCGATGGAAGCCGCCGGGCAACCGGATGCGGGCAAGCGCCGCATAGGTCCGCTCCCGCGCCGCTTTCAGGCTCGGGGCCCGGGCGCAGACATTGAGCACCCGTCCCCCCGCCGCGACCAGGCGACCCTGCTCGTCGCGCGCCACGCCGGCGTGGAAGACCACGACGTCGGGCCCGAAGTCCGCCTCCGCGCCCTCGATCACCGCGCCTGTCCGCGGCGCCTCGGGATAGGCTTCCGCCGCCAGCACCACGCAGATCGCGGCCTCCTCGCGCCACTTAGGCGGCGAGAGGGCGGACAGGGTCCCGGTCGCCGCGGCGTAGAGGTAGGGCAGCAGGTCGCTCGCCAGCCGCAGCATCAGCACTTGGCACTCCGGATCGCCGAAGCGGGCGTTGTATTCCATCAGCCGCGGCCCCTCCGTCCCGATCATCAACCCGGCGTAGAGCACCCCGCGGTAGGGCGAGCCCTCCACCGCCATGCCGCGCACCGTGGGCGCCACCATCTGGGCGAACGCCGCCTCGGCCGCCGCGTCGGTGAGTACGGGCGCGGGCGAATAGGTCCCCATCCCGCCGGTGTTCGGCCCCTTATCGCCGTCATGGGCGCGCTTGTGGTCCTGAGCCCCGCCGAACGGGATGGCCGTCTCACCGTCGCAAAGGGCGAACAGCGAGGCCTCCTCGCCCTCCATGAAGGCCTCCACCACCACCCGCGCCCCCGCCGGACCGAAGCGGCCGCCCAGCATGTCCAGCGCGGCGCGGGCGG